>NZ_JADPKQ010000488.1:0-5286 GCF_023074015.1 Bradyrhizobium sp. 142 | reverse complement strand
CAATGTTCGTATGGGACATGGCTCGTGCTCCTTCTCTTGCCGGGGCTTAACGTTGCCGCTGAGAGCGGGCGTGGTCCATGCCATTAACTCGTAAGGCGCGGCTGCCTTGCCCTTGCCGATGCACTCCACCTCGGGCGCGTGCAGCAAATAGACCTTGGGTCCACGCCGGTGCTGCTTCTGCTCCAGCACGCGTCGCGCCCGCGCCAGCATGCGCTCCAGCACGATCCCGGCAAGCAAGTCGGCGTTGCCACCGAGTTTGCGGCCGATGTCGCGGATAATGCGGCCGAGATAGGTCTTGAGCTTCTTCAAGGCCCTGTTGGCACGCTTGAACTGCTTGGCGTGGGCATAGCGCTGATGCTTGATCAGCGCGAACTTGCCCACCCTGGCATAGGACTGGCGCAGCTTGACGCCGTACCTCTTGGCCAGCCGCACCAGGATCTCGCGGGCGCGGTTCAGCAGCCGCGCATCGGTGGGGAACATCACGTTCTTGGGCTGCACCGTCGTGTCGACGATGACGCGATTGAGATCGGACGGCTTGAGCGCCTCGGACTTGGTGGCAACCGAAAGGCTCTCCTGCAGCAAAGCCTGCAGCTTCTCCTCGCCCATCCGCTGGCGCCAGCGCGTCAGCGAAGAGCGATCGAACACCAATCGGTGCTGGAAGAACTCCTCGCCGCAGAAGAACTGGTAATAGGGGTTCTCCACCCAGCGCTCGCACAGGACCTCGTCGGAGAGGTCGTAGGTGTGCTTGAGGATCGCCAGCCCCGCCATCAGCCGCGTCGGCAATGGCGGCCGACCCCGGCTTGTCCTCGTAGACCGCCACAAACCGCTGCTCCAGGAACGACCAGTCGATCGTCCCCGCCAGCTTCACCAGCGGGTGCCCCATATCGATGATCGCGTCCAGCCGCGAGCGCAGAAGATCGGTTTGTCCCGTCCGCGTCGTTCCTTTGGTCGCATCGCTCCCTCCGATGCGACGACGGAATCACGACTCGTGATTCGACGGAATCCTCAAAAAATGAAACTGCAAGCTTTTGGGCCGTCAAAGCCCGAAAGTTTGCAATCCCAAAGACCTTCTCGCCCCGAAGACTGATTCTTGATCAACCGCTTGGAGGTTCTTCACGGACGACGAGGTGAGCGATGCCAGCATGGTCGTTGGTCTGCTGGGCGCGAGGCTGGCAAGTTCGCCACGGTTCGCCAGCAACGCTGCGTGCAGCGCCTCGAGATCTTACGGCAGCTTTTTCCTCACCCTCACGCATGCATGACAAAACGGGACGGGCCTCGGGTTGCGAGCGGCCGCTAATCCGGCTACGCAGCTTCTCGGTCTCGAACTTTAGGTAACTTGTGAGTGCCTCGGCCGCCCTCGCGTCGACAGCTTCCGCTGAGGCGCTCGCTGCGACTGCTTCCGTGGCCCAGCGGGTCGCGATGTAAGATCAGCCTGCAGGGCCAGTGCCGGAAAGCCGTTCCGCATGTCAGTATACCCGGTCGCGAGCCATGCCCGCGCCGGAAGGCAATGGGACCATTGGGGTTGTCCAGCGGTCAGCGCCGCCATGATTGCGTGCAGCGTCGCCGCGTCAACCGTGCCCGTGATCCGCGCCCGAGCCCCGGACGCGAACTGAATCTCGCATCGCGCCGGTCCTAACTTGAGGCTTCAGTTGACGCATTTTCGAACCGATCTCTTAGACCATATCGCGGCTACACGAAACCATGGCGGCGGCCACTCGTCCGTGAACGAGTGCCGACATATCAAGTAAGCTCCTATCTGCTTGATGAACATTCTCGCAGCCGCTCAGTTTCATCGCAATATCAAGTTCGCGTCGCAAAATTTGTATCGTTTGACTAGCACCTGACATTCCGCCGACGGCGGTACCATAGAGCGGCATACGGCCAACCATTACCGCTTTAGCCCCAACTGCCAGAAGTTTCAGCACGTCGCTGCCTCTCCTGAGCCCACTGTCCGCAAGCACCGTTATTTGTGCGCCGACGGCGTCCACGATATCCGCCAGTACCTCAATGGGTGCGACCGCGCTGTCCAAATTGCGCCCACCATGGTTCGAAACCACAATACCGTCGACGCCTATCTTCACCGTTAGCCGCGCGTCCTCCACACGCAAAATGCCCTTTAGCACCAGATTGCCCTTCCAGATTTCGCGCAGGCGACGGATATGCTCCCAACTAAGTTCTCGGTCATAAGGTAGCGCTTTTCCGGCGGCAAAGATGTTTCTATAGAACTCAGCCGGATAGTTCGCAAACCCTGGAGCGTGGCCAGTTGCCATATATCTA
Source organism: Bradyrhizobium sp. 142 (assembly GCF_023074015.1). NCBI lineage: Bacteria > Pseudomonadati > Pseudomonadota > Alphaproteobacteria > Hyphomicrobiales > Nitrobacteraceae > Bradyrhizobium > Bradyrhizobium sp. 142. The sequence continues at coordinate 3,009 of NZ_JADPKQ010000488.1, read as the reverse complement.
GCCAACACCCCAAGCACCCAGCGAGGATGCAGAGCAGCATCGCACACGTTCCTGGCCGAAAATCTGAACGGCATATCGAAACCATTGCGAACGTTGAATTCACGGTTGGGGCCAATGGCCGTGTCGCATGTCACAACCAGAGTTCGAATACCACTTTCCCATGCGCGCTGGAGCAGTCTCTCGGTCAGTTCCTCATTTTTCCAAAGGTAAAGCTGAAACCAAACCGGCCCCCTACTTGCTGCAGCAACATCTTCCACAGAAGAGATCGCGTCGGTTGCGGCGCAGAAAGGTATCCCCTGGCTTGCGGCTGCTTTGGCCAGCTCAATTTCTCCCCGATACCACACGAGGCCGGCAAAGGCGGTCGGCGCGACAATCATCGGGGCAGCGCAGGTTTCGCCGAAAAGCGAAACGGCCTGGGAGTTTGGGCGTTCGCCGGTCAACACCCGCGGTCTAATTCGCACAGCGTCCAAGGCAAACCGGTTGTGTCGAAGGCCAATCTCATCCTCGGTACCTCTGTCGATGTACTCGAAAATACCGCGTGGCAGCCGACGCCGGGCTAAGCTTCGAACTTCCGAATAGTTGAGAAACTCCTTCATGCGCTTAGTCTGCATCTTGCGCAGTCCCTGGATTGGCAATGCATCGATATCGCCTCTTACCTTAACTGGCCGCCGTGCACCGGAGGCGTCGCCTGCGTATCCACGTTGACGCCGAGGGGACGCCAACGGCTGTGTGGAGGCCAATTCTTTACCTTAAACGGCTTGGATTCGCCTCTCGCGTCTGCCATTCCGTGTTGGGAAGGTCAGGCTCGCAATAGAGCGCATGCCGCAGTTCGAGCAATGCAGTATGCTCCGCATCCGACGCTACGCTGTCATTCGGTTGATCCATTCGACCTGCCCCACCATCTCGCGAGCAGCACTTACGCTGTTCTTGAGGAGGAGAATTGCCAATTTTTTTCTTGAATCTGATGTAAATCCCTATGACTGGGCCGCTTTTCGCAGAAATTCGGCGTAGGGTCGAGCAGAGGAAACCTGCGGCTGGGGTCATCAACTAGTCTCACTCACTCAGGTCATCCTGTTGAGCGTCAAGACGAACAAGCAGCTGGCAATGGACAGCTCGCCTGGGTCAAAAGAACTCGTCGATATCAAAAAGCGCTGACGCAAGAGGTGCCCCGGCTGACGGTCGGTCTCGATGCAAAGCCGTCATGTCACCGACGAGCGCAATGAATAGTTTGACTGTTGACTTTCGGGCTTTTTCGCCAACGTTCAACCGTGCACGGTCTGGTCCGTGGCGGATTCTTGCTGACCATTTTGCCAAGATGATTGTGCCGGTGCACGGGCGAGTGCGACCTATGTCGCACGACGTTCATCGAAGCCTTTGATAGCTGCGGAAACCATCAGTGCGCGTATCAATCATGCCGGTCACGTGCTTGGCGGCCAGGAGAGGCAATGAAGGGATTGCGGACGGGCGAGCGTTCCGCGAGCCGAGCCCGGGCAATTGCCATGTCGCGGTGAAAATTCCCAGGCCGGGATCTCGCCGTGCTTTTCCTCGATGCGAACAAGGCAGGAGCGAATTAGCGCTGCGCCTGTCAATTTATCCTCATACTATCCGACGAGCAGCAACATACTGGTGCAGCAATCGGTCGCCGCGCCAGCCGTGAAGGAAGTGCGCATCGCAGTGCGAGCTGCATCGCCCGTGTCATGCTCGCTAAGTGATCGCCGTTGGATCGCGCTTTAGCCCCTCGCGCGCCATATCTGATCTTGCCACGCTGCATTTCACTGTCTCTGCTGACATTTGCAGTCTCCCTCAGACCGCACCCTTTATGTGCGTCCGCACTACGGAGGAGGATAATCTTGGGGACTCTTGGGGCTGGATGGCGTGCAGTGGGTCTCGCCGCACGGACTTGGGCACAATGCCGTAATGGAGTTCCTGCAAGCGTGCGTCGATTACTCCGTCACTGCGCTTGGCTCGGTTATGAATCGATTGAAACGACGCAGAACTACCTGCAGGCCATCTCGTACTCAAGAAGCAGTAGCTGCAAAGCTCAAGCCGCAGCGGCACCCAGGTCGAGCCTGCTACTTTCCTCCGGCCGTGCGCCCCGCGCGACGTCGGTCAGGCTGACAGGCCGCGCCACATGACGTTCACGGGCGGCGGGATCGCCGGCGGGCGAGGTAATCGCCGAGCCGATCGAGCATGATAGGACAGACTTACCTTCGTACGCCTACCCCAACAAGAGAGCGGCAACTGCTTGACCAACGCAACCCGTACCGCTCGAGGCACCGAGATGAGCACGCGGGGGCGCCTTAGCTGATATCTCCTCTCGACAATGGTTGGCGGAGGGACTTAAGATCGAGCTCGTTCATCATCGTCAATACCGTCCAGAGCGTCTGGCAGACAGGCGGCTTGGCGCACGCAGTCGCCACCGAACGGCCTCTTCCTTCGCACTGAAGTTGTTCTAGCGCGACGGGATACGGCCCCTCAGTCCAAGCATGTGCTTCGAAGCGGCTTTTGATCCGACAGAGGGTCGAACCTCTCAAGAGCAATCTCTCGACGCCACTTCCGAAGTCAGTTCGAGCCGGCTCCGGAAATCTGCATAGGACGTTAAGTGGAGTTTCTGCCTGACGACGGGCACGATAGGCCCGCGAATCAGGAGAGACGATGAGCAGACGAGCACGCCGGAATCACTCACCGGCCTTCAAGGCGAAGGTGGCTCTGGCCGCCGTCAAAGGCGATCGGACGATAGCCCAACTGGCCGAGCATTTTGACGTTCACCCCAATCAGATTACGGCGTGGAAATCGCAGCTTGAGGGCAATGCTTCCGGGATTTTCGGACCAGGGGGCGGGCCGCCGGCCGCGCCCGCAGTCGATGTGAAGTCGCTGCATGCCAAGATCGGAGAGCTGACGCTGGAGAATGATTCCTAAGAAACGGCAGCAACTACTTTCGGCTCCAAGGGCTGGAGAACAAAGCCGAATGCCTTGGCACGCCGATGCAAATTGTTGACCACTCGCGTC
>NZ_JADPKQ010000477.1:0-5338 GCF_023074015.1 Bradyrhizobium sp. 142 | reverse complement strand
GCCAGCTCGACAGGCTCAGTTCGATAACGGCGATCAGCGTGCCGTCCGGGTCGAGGGGGCTCGGGGATCGGCTCAGATCGTTCAATTTCTGCATGGGGCCCTCCATCGGTTCACATCAGCAACGATGGATGCAATATCCTCGCCGCCGCCCCATAGCTCCTCCCTTGGAGGCTTGCGGACGCCGGCCCCGTGCGCACCGCCCCACCGTCATGGGGCCGGCATCCGAAACCCTTCACAGCAGCGGACATCCATAGGTCAAAGCTCGGTGGTTCGGGAGGCTTCTCACAGCGATCAGCTTGGATGAAGCTTTGGCCAGAAGTATACGTCAACCTGACTCAATGTTCCGGCTTGCGTCGCGTTGGAATCGCCGAAAAGCGGTGGCTGTTTTCGCGGTGGCAAGCCAAATCGCACGGGCTTTTCCATCCAAACGGATCAGGCACGCCAATTGGTACGCTTGGCCCGTCTCGGCCCGTTAGATCATGTGAATACGACGGGGCGCCAACGAGCGTCCGTCTGGATGTCATGGGCCACCCTGCCAGGGGCGCGAGGAGGGGCTAGTGTTCATGACAGGCATGCCATTACCGCCCGCAGCGATGCGCCTCATGTCCAACCTACAGTGAAGCAGCCCGAAAATGGATCTGCTCTACTGCCACTTCCTGACACGAACTAATTGACTCCGTGCAAGACGTTATTCCGGAAGGTCGAAATTCTTTAACCTTGCTCCAACGTTCGGCGAGGCATAGCCTCCTAGTCGCAATTAGTTCTCGGTCCCAATTAACGGAGGGAACAGTGGCATATTCACGCACCTTTTGCATCGTCGTTGCTGCCGTTCTGACGGCGGGGCTCGCATAGTATGACTAGGCGGTAGCGCCTCGACAGATGAACGAAATGACACAGTGGTTGGAGGAACAGGGGCTGGGCGCCCTAGCGGAGCCATTCGCAGCTAGTGACCTCGACCTGGATATACTTCAAGATCTTACTGATGAGGAGTTGAAGGGACTCGGCGTCTCGCTGGGCCACTGTAAGAGGCTCAAAAAAGCCTTATCAGCGCGAAACACGGCGTGCCTGTCAACTTCTCCAGCATTGGCCGCGGACCGCCAGGCCGCTGCATCGTTGGTGCACGTTGGGCCCGAGCGAAGGCATTTGACGGTTATGTTTTGCGATTTGGTCGGGTCGACCTCGCTATCGACGCGCCTCGATCCTGAGGAACTGCGGGAGGTGATTGATGCCTATCAAAAGTGGTGCGCAGACGTAGTCAGTCGTTTCGGCGGTTTCATAGCCAAATACATGGGCGACGGCGTGCTCGTTTACTTCGGCTATCCCCGGGCAAATGAAGACGACGCCGAACGGGCTGTCCGAGCGGGCCTCCGTCTGGTCGAAGTGCCTTTTAAACTTCGTGCTGAGATCGATTTCAACCCGAAGATCCGGGTTGGAATCGCATCCGGCCTTGTGGTCGTGGGCGAACTCCTTGGCGAAGGCATGGCGCAAGAGCAAGCCGTTGTAGGGGAGACGCCTAATCTCGCGGCGCGGCTTCAAGCTGTCGCGGAGCCGAACGCGGTCGTTATTGCGCCAGCGACGCATCGCCTGCTAGGCGAATTGTTCGAATACACCGATCTCGGCGCGCACGAGCTGAAGGGCTTCGCCCACCCGGTGCGGGCGCGCCAAGTATTGTGCGAGAAGCCCGCGGATAGTCGCTTCGAGGCGACGCGTGCAGCGGTGCTCACCCCACTTGTCGGCCGTGACGTCGAGATTTCGATGTTGTTGGAGAAGTGGCAGCAGGCGATGGATGGGGAGGGGCAGGTGGTGCTGCTCTGCGGCGAGCCTGGGATGGGAAAGTCGCGCATGACTCAGGCGCTGCACGAACGGCTCGCGGCCGAGCCACGGACACGTCTGCGCTATCAATGCTCGCCTTACTTCGCGAATACTGCCCTGTATCCGTTTATCGATCAGATGGAGCGCGTCGCCCACATCGGGCGCGACGATACCACGGATGCTAAGTTGGATAAGTTGGAAGAGATGTTTGCGCCGATGGGCATCACCGAAGAGGAGTTACGCCTATTCGGCGGCATGCTGTCGATTCCAACCTCCGGCCGTTACCCTGCGCTTGAAATAAGCCCTCTGCGGCAGAAGGAGAAGCTCATCGAGGCGGTTGCAAGATCGATCGTCAAAGTTTCTTCCCGCCTGCCGACGCTATTGGTATTTGAGGATGCGCACTGGAGTGATCCTACCAGCATAGAAGCACTTACTGGCATAATCGAAAATGTGCAGCGCGCGCGCGTTCTAGTTGTAATCACCTACCGGCCTGAGTTCAAACCGAGCTGGGGCAGTTATGCTTGTGTCACGACTCATTTCATCAACCGACTTGCCCGCCGGTACGGAACGGCGATTGTCGAGCAGCTCACCGCTGGGAAGCCGCTGCCGCCACAAGTATTAGCGCAGATCGTCGCAAAGACCGATGGTGTACCGCTTTTTGTCGAGGAGTTGACCAAGACGGTGCTCGAATCCGGCCTGCTCGTCGACAAAGGTGACCACTACGAAGTGGAAGGACCACTGCCACCGCTCGCGATCCCGGCGACGTTGCACGATTCCTTAATGGCCCGGCTCGATCGCTTAGCGCCGGTCAAGGAAACAGCGCAGATTGGAGCCGCATTGGGGCGCGAGTTCTCCTATGAACTTATCTCGGCGATTTCGCCGCTGCCAGACAAGGAGCTTCTCGACGCGCTCGATCAGCTAACCCGGTCAGAGCTAATCTACCGGCGAGGTACTCCACTCGAGACAACATACGCATTCAAGCACGCGCTGGTGCAAGATGCCGCCTACGAATCCTTGCTCAAGAGCAGACGACAACAACTCCACACCAAGATTGCAAAAACTTTTGAAGAACGGTTCCCGCAGGTATTGGAGAGCGAGCCCGAGCTGGTAGCACACCACTGCACGGCTGCTGGGATGGCAAAGCCGGCCGTCCTCTATTGGGCCAAGGCGGGCAGGCGCGCCATGGAGAACTCAGCCTATCTTGAGGCCGTCGGGCATCTGCGGAATGGCTTGGCAATGGTGCGCGAACTTCCACCTTCGGCGAAGCCTGCAGAGCAGGAACTCATGTTGCTGAACCTGCTTGCTACGCCGTTGATGTATACAAAAGGCTACGCAGCGCCCGAAGCTCGCGAGGTCTACGAGACAGCACACCGGCTGTGCGAAACCGCCGGCGAAAGCGTACACATCTTCCAGGCGCGTTGTGGCGTGTCGACTTACCACATGGTCCGTAGTGAACTCGATCGAGCGCTCGAACTCTCTGAAGAAATGTTGCGTCAGGCCGAGGCGCAGTGCGAGGAAGGGGCGATCCTCGAATCTCACCGGCTCACTGGCCTCAACGCGCACTATTGCGGCCAGTTCAAGAAATCGGCGGCGCATTGCGATAGCGTCCGTAGCCTGTTCGATCCTACGCACCATCGTCATCTGGCCCTCGTTTACGGCCAAGATCACCGCATGTCGAGCTGCGTAATAACCGCCCAAGCGACGGCGGCTCTTGGCTATCCCGACCAGGCGCGGCGCTGGCGGCTCGAGGCTCTGGCTGAGGCGCAACGCACGAGCCATCATTTCAGCCGCGCCTACGCTCGCTCAATGACTCTGACGACGCTCCAGTATCTGCGCGACACCGAGGGCTTGCGCCACGCTATCGAGGAGGCGGTCGCCTATGCCACCGAACAGAGCATCGTATTCTGGCTCCTTTATGCACGTTTCTTCCACGGCTGGGTCCTGCTCGAGGACGGGAAGTCCGCCGAGGCGATTTCTTTGCTGCGGGAGTCCATCGCTGCTTATCGCGCGACCGGATCCGAAGTCCAGGTTCCGCATGCCATGACGGCACTGGCGCAAGCCCTAGTTCGGACCGGAGCGATTGACGAAGCGTTCGACGTGCTTGCACAGGTACTCGAACAGATAGCCCGCGGCGGCGAGCGCCATTATGAGGCTGAGACCCATCGCATTCGGGGCGACTTGCTAGCAAGCACGAGCAATGATCCGGACAGAGCCGAGTCGGCTTATCTTCAGGCACTCACCATTGCGCGGCGCCAGGAGGCGAAGCTGTTCGAGCTGCGTGCGGCAACGAGTCTCGCGCGCCTTTGGCATCGCCACGCCAGGACGGCCGAGGCCCGGAATTTGCTCACCCCCCTCTATGGCTGGTTTACTGAAGGTTTCAACGAAGTCGACCTTCAAGACGCCCGCGCCGCCTTGAAAGAACTCGAAGCGTCATGAGCTAAAAGTGGCGGGAGGATAGCATGCTGTTTTTCGTGAACGTACTCATCGATCCTAAGAATTTGTCATTTGAGGCGATGTGGGATGTCTGGGAGAAGGAAACAGAAGCCGCGATAGGCGCCAAGGGCGTGGGCAAAATTGTCAACCTATGGAAGGTCGCTGGACAACGCCGTATATTAGCTATCGTTGACGTCGAGTCCCATGACGAGATGGACCGGATTTTCATGGGCACCCTTCCAATGGCGCATTATCTTGAGTTCGAGCAAATACTTCCTATCCGCGAGTATGAAGGTTTCGCTGACGATGTGAGGAAGCGCTGGAAGGTGTAACGCTCAGCCTTTCATACAGTGGACTAACACCAGGCCTGTTCGATCCCAGACCAAAATCTTGATCCGGTCCGCTCGTTTCGATCGGAACACGAAGGCTGCACCGCTGAACGGGTCGGGGCGAAGCATCTCCTGCACCTTCGCCGCAAGTCCATCGTGGCCACAGCGGAAGTCGATCGGCCGCGTCGCGATGTAAATCTTCAGATCGCACCGGCCGCGATCATCCTGACGCTCGCACTGCGCGGATCACCCGGGACAGCTGTTCGGCATCAATGGCCGTATCCGTCCGCAGCACGATATCGCCGATCGCGATCTCAAGCTTGATCGCCGGAACCGGACGCTCCTCCAACGCACCTTTCACGACCAGCGGCGCGAATGCCGGCTGCGACGCCTCGCACGGCGCCAACATGCCCCGCTGTCGAAACCGCCGTCGCCAATCGTAGATCTGCCAGCGCGTCACTCCGTGCTTGCGCGCCACCTCGGACACCTGGGCACTCGGTAGCAGACTCTCGGCGACGATCCGAGCTCGCTCAGCATCGGAACGCACGCGACGTCCCGAGGGCCCTACAAGAACCTCCAGCCGGCGCCAGCCACCCAAGCCCATGCCGCCACAGCCACGCAAGCGCCGCCGAAGAGGCGACGGAAACCAGTCCCGTCCAGAAGATTGCGCATACCGGTGAAGGCGACCACGCTGACCGGCGCATGGAGACCGCGTGATCCGGTCGATGACGACCAGGGCGGCGCACGAGCTTGATGGCGCCGTT
>NZ_JADPKQ010000314.1:0-5521 GCF_023074015.1 Bradyrhizobium sp. 142 | reverse complement strand
GGATCTTCCTCAGCGGGTGGTTCGCAGGCACCCGCGCCTCCGGCGAAATGTACGAAAACAACCCGCCCTGATCCGCAAAAGCGCCTCGCATGCGAGCCCCCGACGATTCATGATACATAATTGAATCATCAACCGTGGGCCTTTGCGAGGGCTTTTTCAGCAGACTGTTAGGCTTGATTGGGCGATCTACGGCTCGCATGCGCCATTCTATATGGCTTTAGACGAGAAAATGTACGAGAAGGCTGGACTGGACGTTAGCATTGGCGAGGGACAGGGCTCGGCGACCGTTGCTAAGATCGTAGGACAGGGCAACGATCCCATCGGCTTCATCGACTTCACTAGCACGATCCGAGCCGTCGAGCAGGGTATTCCGTTGGTTGCTATCGGGCGCGTGATTTCGAACGTGATGTGCATAATTAGTAGCGCAGATGCGCCGATCCGCGCGCCCAAAGAGCTGGAAGGCAAGGTCGTTGCCTATGCTCCTGCCGAGAGCACTGGTCAGATGCTTGCCGCACTGTTGCAGCAGAACAACGTCGATGCCAGCAAGATCAACGTGCTCAACCCAGCCACTGGCGCCAAGAATGCCGCGTTTCTGCAGGGGAGAGCGGAAGCTATCCCGGCCAACGTGAATGTGCAAGTCGCGCAGCTCGAGGAGCAGGGAGCCAAGCTCTACTATTTCCTGTTCAGCGATTTTGGAGTCGACATGATGAACAATGGAATTGTGGCGAACGCCAATTGGGTCCAGCAGAATCGCGATGCAGCTAAGGCTTTCGTTCGCGCGTCTCTGGATGCGTTCAAGGCAGCCCAAGAGGACCCCGAGAAGGCCATCGATCTTCTTATCAAGCGGGTGCCACAACAGGCGCGCAACAAAAGCGTTCTACGTCGCCAGCTCGAATTGACATTTCCATCTCTAGAAACCCGCAGCACGAAGGGAAGGCCCTTTGGCCTCATGGCCAATCAGGATTGGCATCAGACGCAGCTTTTGCTGCTGAAACATGGAGGCCTTCCGAAGGCCGTTGAACTGAGCAAACTTTATACGAACGAGTTTGTCGAGCTCTGAGCGCGCCATGGTTCAGCCGATTACGATATGCAGTGTGTCGAAATCTTTTGGCGTTGGCAAAGGCAAAGTCGAGGCTTTGCACGACATCCAGCTTGAAGTGAGAGCAGGCGAGTTCGTGGCCATCGTAGGTGCTTCGGGTTGTGGAAAATCCACACTGCTTCGCCTCGTCGGTGGCTTGATGGCCCCGACGAGGGGGCAGATTCTGATCGGCGGCAAGGTGGTGACTGAGCCGAGTCCGGGTATTGGAGTCGTATTTCAGACGCCGGTGCTACTGCCTTGGCGCACCGTGCAGGAGAATGTTCAGCTACCCATAGACATTCAACGATCCGGCAAAGAGCCAAAACGCATCGGGGAGCTCCTGACGCTGGTCGGCCTCAACGGGTTCGAGCATAGCAGACCCTACGAGCTGTCCGGTGGTATGCAACAGCGGGTGGCGCTATGTCGAGCACTCGTGACCAATCCGTCGTTGCTCCTCATGGACGAGCCGTTCGGAGCTCTCGACGCTCTGACGAGAGAGCAGATGAATCTCGAGCTCCAGCGCGTATGGATGGAGACTGGAAAGACCATCGTGCTGATCACGCACAGCATCACAGAAGCGGTTATGCTGGCTGATCGAGTCGTCGTGATGACGCCGCGTCCTGGACGCATCCAGGAAATCATAGAAGTCGGGATCCCGCGGCCGCGCGATTTCTCTTGTCTGCGACACGCTGAATTCCATAGGGCCTGCGAGCAAATACGCGTCTTGATGAACGCATGCGGATTTACGGAGTGATTCACCGTGAACATAGGATTTGAGGGCGAAATCGGGGCCCACCGACCTGTCATCATGGGCGACGGTGGAATGGTCGTGGCGGGTCATCACAAGGCTTCCGAAGCCGGAGCAGCAATCCTCCGCAGTGGCGGGAATGCGATGGACGCAGCGATTGCCACCGCCGCAACATTGGCCATCGCTATCCCGTTCATGAACGGTCTCGGCGGAGATGCTATTGCTCTCTATTCCACCGCGAAAGGCGAGGTTACCTCGATCAACGGCTCGGGCGCGACACCGCGGGCGTTATCGGTAGCCACTCTACGGAAGCAAGGTCTGACCGCGATGCCTCGACGTGGGCCTATTCCCATCACAGTACCTGGTGTGATCGCGGCATGGGGTGAGGCACTCGAGCGGTTCGGTACCCGCTCTCTCGCCGACGTTCTGGAGCCCGCGATCACCATCGCAGAACGTGGAGTTGCGCTCGATGCATCAGCTGTGGAGTTTTACAACGGGCAAGAATATTCGGCGCTTGTACGAGAATTCCCTGCGCTCGGCGCTAAGTTCGGCTCAGCCGGCGGACGTCGCCTCGGTGAACGCTTGAAGCAGCCCGAGGCTGCCCGGACGTTGCGCGAGATAGCGAAAAAGGGTTGGCGATCGTTCTATTCGGGAGAGCTTGCCCGGCAATGGCTCGCGGAAGCGCGAGACGAGGGAGTCATGATAGACCTCGAGGACCTCGCTGCGCACAGGAGCTTGTTCGAGCCGGCATTGTCGACGATGTGGCGAGAACGGCGAGTTCACGTGGCGCCCCCAAACTCGCAAGGACTTGCACTGCTGGCCATGCTTGGCCTAGCCGAAGCTCAACCGGCTGCTGCGCCGTCCGATCAGTCTGATCCGCTACTTGATCCCGTGGCGTATTTGGCGCGGAAGTCCACCGCATTTGCGATGCGCGACGCTTATTGTGCAGATCAACGAAGAATCCGTCTACCGCCGGACCTCCTCTCGCCTGACCGGCTAAGATCGTTGGCGCTTGATGCGAGTCCCGCCATGAGCACTACGGGCGGTGGCGACACGTCAACATTGGTCGTCGTAGACGCCGCTGGACGCGCCGTTTCTTGGGTCCAATCCTTGTTCGAAGCTTTCGGCTCGGGCGTGATCTGCCCAAATCACGGGATCGTCTTGCACAATCGCGCAATGCTCGAGCGGCTCGACGACGATCCCGTGCGCGGCCTGCGTGGCGGAGTGCGTCCTTTCCATACGCTCTGCCCAGCTTTGGTGACCGGGGAGGGTGGCGTCGAGCTTGCCATAGCTACCCCAGGGGATCATGGCCAGCCGCAGTCGTTGTTCCAGGTTATGCGGCGCCACTTTGAGCAGGATCTCGACATACAGTCTGCTATAGAGTGGCCGCGACTCCGCCATGACGACGGTCGCCAAGTCATGCTGGAGCGCAGATGTCCGAGTGGCTGGGACACTGCTCTAACCGAAGCGGGGTGGGAAGTGAAACGATTGGAAAGCTGGTCCCGCCTCATGGGTGGAGTGAATGCAATCCGAAGGAGCGATGGTCTGACAATGGGCGGCGCGGATCCGCGGCGGTCCTCGTACGTAATTGCAGAGTAATCGCGGTATGACCTTCTTCAGGCGCGGTGGCTTCTGTTCGGCCCTCAAAAGGAGGTCGCTCTGGAAGCAAATTTACAATGTCCCAGGACCTCCGGCTTTACTTCGCGGCGGCGTCATCTGCTGGACGGGCGCCTGAGCGTCCGGTTCACGGTCTGTGGAAGGTTCGAACGACTGGTAAATGCGTCGGCTTGGCGCCTGCATCGGGTCTCTCCTAATGCTGCTTGGCGTCTGAAATATGGGGAACTTAGGCTGAGATATCGCTCTCGACAACGCCGAGCTACGCTCACGGCAACTTAGGTTGCACTGAGCTGCTGGGGACCGTCGCTGGTTTTCGCGCGGGGACGCGGCTGAAGTCCAGGAATCCCGCCACTAAAGTTGAAATAACGGGAGTATGCCCCCTGCGGTACTGAATAGCCTCTCGAATGACATTCCGATTGGTCTACGGACATTTTCGCTGAAGCTAATGAGGTGTCTCCGCTGTGGCACACGAGCAGGCTGATGAAAAAGGGCGCTCGCCGCCGACCGGCGACCATAATTCATTGGCTCCGATGAGATTCGGAGATGGTGCGTGCACGGCGGCGACAATCGAAAGGGCGAGCTGTTCAGCTACATTGACCTGGAGGCGCGGGTGCGGCTCATCCGCTGCGAGCGATCCGGACGATGGTAAACGAGGCGCTGGCGGCGCTGGATCGCAAGTTTGCCGCGCTCTATTCGCCGATTGGGCGGCCGTCGATCCCGCCGGAGAAGCTGCTGCGGGCGAAGCTGTTGCAGGCGTTTTGTTCGATCCGCTCGGAGCGGCTTCTGATGGAACGGCTGGAATACGACCTCCTATTCCGCTGGTTCGTGGCAATCGGGGTCGACGACGCGGCCTGGGACCATTTGGTGTTCTCGAAGAACCGCGACCCTCTGACAACATCGCGGCAAGTTCCTGGCGGCACTGCTGGCGCAGCCAAGGTCAAGAAACTTCTGTCGAGCGATCACGTCTGTCGACGGCACGCTGATCGAGCCTGGACCTCGATGAAGAGCGTCAAGCCGAGGACGGCTCCGGCGAGCTGCCGGTGCAAGGCGACGGGCGCAATGCCGAAGCGGACTTCCATGGCCAGACGCGCTCGAACGACACCCATGCTTCGAACACCGATCCGGACGCCGGGCTCTACCGCAAGGGCAAAGGTAAGGAGACGCAGCTATGCTTCTTCGGCGCAGGGCGACGGGCATGCAGAGCGGGTTGCCGCGCTGCACGTGATCCAGCATCGTGCCGACCGGAGGACGGCGATCACGCTTGGCGCCGACAAAACCTACGATGCAGACGACTTCGTCAATGAGCTGCGCTCGCTGAACATGACCCCGCATGTTGCACAGAACGCCAGCGGCCGCAGTTCTGCGATCGACGGGCGAACGACGCGGCACGGCGGGTATGCCGTCAGCCAGCGCATCGGCAAGCGGATCGGGGAGGCATTCGGCTGGATCAAGACCGTCGCCGGGCAGGAGAAGACTAGCTTCCGTGGCCGTAATCGCGTCGCATGGGCCTTTTCTATTGCTGCCACCGCCTACAATCTGGTGCGGCCCCAGCCGATCGCGGAGACCGGCTGATGGCCAAAGTGCCCGGGTTCGCCAAGGCCTTTGTCGGCCGCAGGCGCATCGTCGAGATGGACGTCTGGGACAGCGACTTCCTCGATCTTGTCTAAGAGGCGCATCTCACCTTCCATAGTGAAATCGCCTTTGGGGCTCTCAAGGGCTTCCCGGAGGTGCGCTACGGCATCACGCGACGGATCGGCATGCGCAGAGTTATCATGGGAAGGGCGCGACGAGAATGATCCGGCCCGCAGTCACGGACGGGTTATGATCTGCACTGCCGGAAGGCTCGTCGGCCACTTCGACATCCACAATGGCGACGATTCAGCCTTCGTTTGCGAACGCGGCTGAGTTCTTCAACAGCCTGCTAGTCTTACTGCGTCATAAATTTTTGCGCGATCGCGGACGCAGGATCGCTCTTGCGCAACATGGACATCGCGACAGACTTCTGACGAGGGCGAGAACGAGCCGTCGACGCATCGTCGCAATCGAGTTTGGAATGTGCCGTTCGGTGCGCAGCGGCG
>NZ_JADPKQ010000527.1:0-5577 GCF_023074015.1 Bradyrhizobium sp. 142 | reverse complement strand
CCCTTGGGAGGCCAGCAAGAGAACTCGCTCGGCAACTTCCACCGCAGAACGCTGCTGCTGACGAGTAAAGGAGGGGCTGGACAGAACTTCGTCTAGAATATTCCGGAGCATGTGGACTGTGGCTGTGTCGTATGTCATGCGGCCATCCCGCTTACTGAAACAAGTCGGAGGATGCGGATGCTAAGCGAATGGAAAAGCGACGTCGGACTCAAAAAGTGCGTCCCGGCATCGCCTATTTTCTAACTGAGCGCTGAAATCTCAGTTGGTTTCGATTATGCAAGGACGATGCCACAGTTTTGTGACGAGGCGTCGGAAGGAATCCGCGAAATCGTCGCTCCTATAGTTCGCGCTCCATCGCACGATGGTGCCGGTTCTTCACTTTGATCCAGTGCTTCTGCCGGTTGCCTCGGTGAGGCCGATCGCGGTGCTTCGAGACCAAGCTCTCAAGCCTGCCTGGAATAGATCCGGTCCGATCTTCCTTCGCTCAAAGGGCCCTAGGGTGATGCGTCCGGCCGGCGAGCCAAGAGCCCAGGTTGTCTTCCGGAGATGCAACGGCGAGCCGCGGAGGGCCGCGGCGAGCATTCCGCTTGCGCGGAAGACGTCGCAGCGTCTTGGCGAGGAGTGGTATTGAAAAGCTCGGCAAGAGGATTGGAGGACGAAGGCGTCGTCCAACTATGTAGAACGAGGACGCAGCGCCTTCAGTCGAACTTGCACGAATCTCTGGTTCACACCAAGACGGCACTGGCGGCAGTCATCCAGTTCTCAGAGAGTACCAGCCCCAATGCGAGCCAGGTCGTAAGAGACAAGCAGACGCCAATTCCCAGATAAGGCAATGCTATGCACATCGGCTCCTCCGTGACCCGACACGCCTGACAATGCTTTGACACTCGCAGATTCGTGGGCTCACGCCTATCTCGATTTTAGGTACGGCATACTCTTTTGAGACTATGCGTGCGATGTATCAATAGAACGCGACGGCGATGCGCTTCTCGTGGCGCCAGACCACTGCACAGCGGCGTGGGCTCCCGTCGGGAATGACCGTCAGCGCGAATTCGTTAGTAAGTTTTTCGTCTGCAGCAACATCGAGCGCGGCGCCGTACGCTGAAATGCTTCGAATGGTGCACACTGTTTTCGACCGGCCGAAGCTGATCGAGCCTAACGTTACAACGCGAGGCGAGCGAGGATTCTCGAACATATTGTTCTCCAGGTATTTGAGACAACGCACGCAAATCGACCTCAGTAACTATCCCTTGGCGACGCAGCGCGTGCCTTTCAATGCCGCCAAAGACGCCGACTCAGAAATCGGCCTGACGGTCGAGGATCCGGATTTGAAGGGATGCGCTGAGATTGTCCGACTTGCCTGCCCAAGGACGATCAACCCAGGTTGGTGAGCCATCACGACCGCTGCTCCGGGGCACTTACCGAAAGTGCCAGCAAAGTCGGCGCCGGCTTAGTCATCTCGTGTTCGGGTCGAGGCCACATCTCTAGCCGTCCTCTCCATCGGTACGCAGAGCCCTTTTAATATATTTTAATTGTACCTTAACGGCATATTTAATATGTCGCATATTAAACTATAAGATTAAATGATTAAATAGTTATTTAGGGAGGATTAGGCGAATCCGGGGCCATTCGCCCTCATCGCCTGCGCTGGACCCCCGATCCAAGGCGCCTGTCCGCGCTGGGCCAAGCGGCAAAGTAGAACGGTTAACCAAGCCAACGAAGAGGCCTCATTTTGGGCCAACTTGATCATGACCGTTGGACCGCTCTGCAAAAGGGAGCGGCCACGTGATTAGAATCGTCGTGCTTGGAGTGGCTTGCCTAGCGGGACTGGGTGCTATTGCTGCAGCGTCCAAGAAATCCGCACCGCCGCCCGGGCCTGAAGTGGTCAGGCCAATAGTTGCTGGCAACAAGGCTGATCGCCTGCCATTCGCAATCAAACTGGACATGCCGACTGCCGTTGAGAGCGTGGATGTGGCGTACGTTCAGCCTGGCGGTAAGGAGCAAGCTGATTTGCAGCCACCAGCACCAAAGCAAGCCGCTCTTCCATCGCCTCGCGACTTTACTCCGCGTCATTGGCACGATCCGCATGACCTGAAGGCCAAGGCCGCAAACAAAAGAGCCGACAGCACAAGAGGACGAAGAAAGGCCGCCTCTGATCAGCCTCTAAAGCAGGTTGAGGCTAAGCGGTGCCGTTCGGACGGGCTGGATCCCCTCCTAAGAAAGCTGAACTTATCGCCCCCGTGCGATTCGTGACCTCCCAGTTCTGGTCGCTTTTGACAGTAGGTCTTACTGTTCGCTTTTAGGGTGACGCCCACCATCCATTGGGAAATGGCTCGAGCGGTCCTGCGCCAAGATCGTTGTCGCTTAAAAGCGTCGGACGGAACGTCGAGCTCGGCTGGCGCGGACCTGCCCCGCTCGCATTCCAAGTCGCCGTCGCCCGCGCGCGGCTAGTGCAGCCAAAACGCGAGGCCCGGTTTGGTGTATTCGCCCCGAGCATGGCCCACGGACGCGGCGGCCGTAATTTCCCGTTATTGTGCTTCATTGGCTCAGATCAAGCCCACAATAATGAAAAGTGCGATCTCAACCAGCATGATTGCTCCTGTCATCGCGGAGACAAGAAACACGTCACCTAGGGACAGGAACTGCATGGTTCGCTCCCATTCCCCGAAGAAACGGCCCCTACATCCGAGGCGTAAGCAGGGGCAGGATGCTGGAGCCGTTTCTCGGAGAGCTTGACGCGTTCGTCCGGCGTCAAGGTATTGCCAAATTAAATCATCCTTTAAATTTTGTCTATATTTAATTCGGTTTAATTGTGGATTTCTGCCTTACTGCATTTAATTGCACCACTATCGGTTGTTGGAAATCCCACGTTCTCATGCGTTTCTGTCATCCGCCGCTGGCGGCAATTCGGATTTGAACGCGCAGCACTCGCGGAAGCATGATCACGAGGTGCAGCTCTACGCCTTTCATGTCCTTGCGATCGACGGCGACGACCGGCAACACGACCGCGGACGGGGCGCATTGGGTCTATCGGTTCGACGGCCACCGTACAAAATGCTGGTTCCAAGTCCAAGGAATCACGACGGTGAGGAAGGGGGTTCATCGCACTGCCCAGCATCGTGTCGCTCGTTCCGACAAGAACGAGACCGCGCCGGCGAGAGCGGTCGTGGATGCGCATGCCGAGTTGCAGCGCTCCCCATCGCCGGAAGCGTCTCAGCCGAGGTCGCCTCGTTCCCCAATCAAGGCGGCTGATGCTGATGCCGCTTCCAGTGTCAGTGCCGGTTTGGTGGCCGCGGTAGCGACGGCACCATCGCCGATCCTCCGACCGCTCAGATCGCGCCCGAGTGATCCGCGCCCCGTCAAGCCGAGGCGGGGAAGCTTCTCGCGCCGACGACCGGCGATGCGGCCTCGGTTCTTGCGGCTATGCCGGCCGAGGCGGGCGATGATGGCTGGGGTCGGACGTCAACTTGGGTCGGCGCGTTGCTGATGACGCTCGGCCTCGTCTTCGTCATAAGCTCGAGCCGCGCGGGCGCCCGCCGACTCACCTCCAGCTATGTCGATGGGGCACGCGCATTGCAGGGGCGCACGACGAAGCACGCAGCTGGACGGCAACTTGGTTAGGTCTTCTGCTGCCGACGCTGCGGAGCTTCTCGATCTTAAGCTCGGGCCGCACGCTTCGGCACGCCGTGAGATTACGCCACTGAAGCGCGCTACATTGGGCAGGACTTCGCGGCGGCGTGAATGAGTTCAAGCGTTGGTATTGCCGAATTGCCACACGTACAATGGTTCCGCGCACCTGCACTCAGTTTGGCACTGCGTTAGATAAACATTCGATTACGATGATGGTCCCCTTTTGGATGGGACTGCCATCATGCGGTACAAAGTTTTTGTGGTGGACAGCAGCCGGCGAGTGATCTGCGCGGCAAAGCTCGACTGCGTCGACGAGCAGGCTGCGAGACGTCGAGCCGAGCAAATGTATAGCGAGCACGATGTTGAGCTTTGGGAAGGTGATCGGCTCGTTGCTCTATTTACTGCAACGTCGAGCGAAAAATGGGGCGACCGCGCTGTCCTGAATAGACGGCCAGTCTTGCCGCCGAGTTAGTTCGAACATTTGTGAGCACGCTGGCCTGGCAGGGTTTGATGCGGGGCTGAACTGTATTTCGTTCCAGTGTTTCGGCTTGTACTCACAAGTTGCTGCGCGAGGCGCCTGGGTCGCTCCGGTTCGTCAACGTTTCTGACGGTAATTCTCCGGAATTGCTGTAATGCCAAACGGAGTCTGAGATGCAGATCCACGTTGAGGTCAAGTTCGGAATGGGAGGTGATCATGCGCGGCAGAGCACTGGTGATTGCATTCGTGATCTCATTGACCGCGCCGGCTTCGGCTCAGAAGGCCGAGATTGAAGCGACTAACGCGAAATGGATTGAATTATTCAGCAAGGGGGATTTCTCCGGGATTGCGTCGCTCTACAGCACTGATGCGACGGCCTTGCCGCCTGGTTCTGCGATGGTACACGGCCGAGCGGCCATCGAGGCGATGTGGAAAGGCATGGCCGACCAAGTTGGCGATCCAAAGCTCACAACTGTTGACGTCAAGCCGCTTGGCCCTTCCGCAGCGCGCGAAATCGGGACTTTCACTCTGAAGACTAAGGGACCGACACCGCAGGAGGTGACGGGAAAATATGTCGTCGTTTGGGAAAAGGTCCGAAACGACTGGAAGCTCACCACCGACATATGGAACGAGGGCAAATAGGCGTCCGTGCCGCCCGAATAGGAACGGCCGAAGGGCGAGAACGTCGTCGACTTGATGGAGGCGCTACGCCGGAGCGTGGGGAAGGAGGCTGCGCCTGCGCCTAGATACTCCACGGATCGCGAGTCGTTCGCGTCCGCGAATTATTCGGGATCGCCCGCTGGCATGCTCGTCGCAGCGCTTCCGATGGATGTAAACCCACGTTCCTAGGTGATCGGTCTAGCCAAACTTTTTACTCCGACACATCCACGCGGGCATCCACCAAGATCTCGGTGATGGCGTCCCATAGGCTGTCGCGGTCAAGGATGCGGACCAGCCGGTCGATAGTGTCCGCGGCATCCCTCTCGCGAGTGAGATAGTCCGCGAGCGCCATCATGGCGAGGTCATAGAGAGCCGGCTCCGGAAATCTGCACAGGACGTTAAGTGGAGTTTCTGCCTGACGACGGGCACGATAGGCCCGCGAATCAGGAGAGACGATGAGCAGACGAGCACGCCGGAATCACTCACCGGCCTTCAAGGCGAAGGTGGCTCTGGCCGCCGTCAAAGGCGATCGAACGATAGCCCAACTGGCCGAGCATTTTGACGTTCACCCCAATCAGATTACGGCGTGGAAATCGCAGCTTGAGGGCAATGCTTCCGGGATTTTCGGACCAGGGGGCGGGCCGCCGGCCGCGCCCGCAGTCGATGTGAAGTCGCTGCATGCCAAGATCGGAGAGCTGACGCTGGAGAATGATTCCTAAGAAACGGCAGCAACTACTTTCGGCTCCAAGGGCTGGAGAACAAAGCCGAATGCCTTGGCACGCCGATGCAAATTGTTGACCACTCGCGTC
>NZ_JADPKQ010000147.1:0-5643 GCF_023074015.1 Bradyrhizobium sp. 142 | reverse complement strand
CAAAGTTGCTGCTGTCGATTGCCATTGCTGTCCTGCCCTGCAGGAAGTCGTCCAGCACCTGGTACCATTCATAGCTGCCGACGCCGATAGGCCCGGCCTTGCCTCGCATGCGAGATTGGCATCTATGCAGGTAGGGACAAAGCCTGTTATCTCAGCGGCTACTGCGGCGGCGATCGAAGCGTATCAACGAGAGCCTCAAAGGCTTGCAAATGACTCGGATAAATGTTGCGCACCGACCCGAGACGAGCAACGGAGCAGATCGAATTCTGCGAATTGCGAGGACGTTGACGAGCGATCTGAGGCGCGGTGAGCACTGCCAACGCGATGAAGCCGCCACCCCTTCCTTCTTAGAGCTGGAAACAGGGGCGTAGCGCTCAAGGTTGGGCCCAGACCCGCTGTTGATTTCTCTCGTTGTTCTGCGGCGGAATTGATGAGCAGGCAGCGGATCCTGGGCAATTTCGTTACTGCCCGAATGCCTCGATGGCTTCCACGAGAGAAATCCTGCTCTCGTGCTCGGTCTGGAGGCGATGAGCTTCGGGCTGAGCCGGAGGCAGCTGGCCGGCGCCCGCACCGGCTTGCGGTTCTGCTGTCTCCCTCCGGCGAGGCTTTCAATTACCCACATCTAGTCGAGTGGGCTGAGGGAGCGCACAAACTATTGCATCGCGGGAATCGACCGTGATTCCTTGTCTGGCACCGATTCGCAGCGGGCGGTGCCAATGGACGAAGAAGCCGACGCATGGTTTGATCGCGAGCTCGCTGGCTGCAGCGCTGCAGCCTTGCCGACGAGCGCCTGAACAAGCGGCTCCGCAAAGTGGTAGCGCAGATCGGGAGCGCCATGGGCCAAAGCATTCCGCTGGTGTGCCAGGACTGGGCCAACACCAAGGCTGCTTATCGGTTTTTCTCCAACGACCGGGTCAGTGAGGCGGACATTCTGGCAGGCCACTTTCAATCGACGCGTGAGCGCACGATTGCCACCGACGGTCCTGTTCTAGTGCGCCATGATACGACCGAGTTCAGCTATCAAAGAGAGAACTCAGACGCGATCGGATCACGAAGAGCATAAACAGCGGCCGGGACAAGGCGGGTCGCCTGAGATCACACACGGTTTGTGGCATCCTGATGCACTCGAGCCTGGCGGTGACGACCGAAGGGCTGCCGCTTGGACTGACGGCCGTCAAATTCTGGACCCGCAAGAAATTCAAGGGGACCGCCGCGCTTAAGAAGAAGATCAATCCGACGCGCGTTCCCATCGAGAAGAAGGAGAGCATTCGGTGGCTGGACAATGTCCGGCAATCCACAGAGCTGCTGGGCGATCGGGGACGGTGCGTTCATGTTGGTGATCGCGAGAGCGACATCTATGAGCTGTTCTGCGCGGCTCGAGAAGCTGGAACGCATTTCGTGATCAGGACTTGCGTTGACCGTTTGGGCTGGAGATGGAGATCACACGATCGCCGGCGAAATGGACGAGGTCGCCGTCAAAGGACGGCATCGCATCGACGTCAGAGACAATAACGGCAATCTCGATCAAGCCATCCTCGAAATCAGATATCGCAGGATTCGCGTCTTGCCGCCGATCGGAAAGCAGAAACGCTATCCCGCGCTGACCTTGACGGTAATCCATGCCGAGGAGCGCGCGACGTCGAAGAACAGAAAGAAAATAGAGTGGAAGCTGATCACAGATCTGCCTGTTGGCTCCCGCGCGGACGCTATCGAGAAGCTCAAATGGTATGCCTTGAGATGGAAAATCGAAGTCTTTCACAAGATCCTTAAATCGGGCTGCAAAGCTGACGACTCGAAGCTCCGGACCGCCCCGCGTCTGACCAATCTGATCTCGGTCTTTTGCATCCTGAGCTGGCGAGTCTTCTGGATGACGATGCTCAAGCAAGCGCAAGGACGACTGAGATGAGCGAGGTCACATACTACGTCGCCTGCCCTTCGTGGCCGACGACGACGGCATCGCCGCCGGCGAAGCGGTCGAATGCTTCAACCCGAATGCCGCCGTGATGAAGGCCGAGGCGCTTTCGCGAAAGCCTGGCATTGTCGGGGCGGTGGCCTTCAGCCACAGCGGGAATCCAGCGACGGGTGACTTCGGGGACGCCCAAGCGATCCGGAAGTTCGGGTGCCGGACGATCTCAGCGCGCTGTAAGGCGACTTCGGCCCTCTTCGCGGAGCCTCAGCGCTCGAGCCGAGACACCTGTTGACGGTTCAACCGATCCAGGGCGTGGACTAATTCGTCGCCGCCCCCGGACGGGCGAGAGTCGGGCTGCCGAGCATTCAGTTCCCGCATTGGTAGCGAGCGCTTCGCGCCGATCTAATCCAGTGCAGTCCGTCTCCCGGGCAGAAGAAGGGCCGCGTCTGTGGTAATGCGCACGCAGCACCGGGGCTGGCGCATTTGAGTACGGCAACGCATCTTTCGAGCCGGTGGGCCGCCGAAAAATCGGCGGCCATTTCGCTTTTTGGAACGGCCGTTCTACGGCCGGGAGCGCTCCGGACCGGCCAGCCTGACGCGGAACTGCCGGGCCGCCCCTCCTCCGGATCGATTGCGCCCGAAAGGCGTTTCTAGGGCTGTTTGCCTCGGAGCTCCCATGACAATCAATTTCGAGACCCTCAAGGCCTCGCTGGTGCTCTACGGACTGAACGCCATCTACGCGGCCGTCCTGCTCGTCATCGGTTGGTACCTGTCGGGCCTGGCGCAGCGGTTCGTCAGTCGCCTGCTGACCGTCACCCATCGCATCGACGCGCTCGTCACCGTGTTCGCGGCGAGCTTCGCGCGGTACGCGGTGCTCGTCGTGGTCGGGATCGCCGTGCTGCAATTGTTCGGAATCCAGACGGCAAGTCTCGTCGCCGTCCTCGGCGCCACATCGCTCGCGATCGACCTGGCGCTGCAGGGGACGCTCTCGAACCTCGCCGCGGGCGTGATGCTCCTGCTGTTTCGCCCCTTCCACATTCGGCGATGAGGTGGAGGTCGCCGGCAAGGCGGGCAAGGTGAAAGCCCTCTCCCTGTTCATGACGGAGCTCTCGGGCCCGACAATACGCAGATCCTCTTGCCTAACAGTCAGGTCTGGGGCGCGGCGATAATCGATCACAGCGCCTATCCGGGGACGGGCGAGCTCAAGGTCTCGTTTCCGGTGCCGGCAGGCGCAGCGGCTGGGCGATCGGCGACGAAATCCTCAACGACCTGCACGACGATCCGCGCGTCGACAGTCAGGACAAGCCCGCCGTGCACGTCTCGAAGGTGGACGTATCGAACCCCGCCGTGCCGATCGTCGAACTGACGGTGAGCGCGCGGGTCAAACCGTCCGACGCCGACGCCGTCAAGCAGAAGCTGCTGGACCAGGCGGCCATGCTCGTCAGCGCCGGATCGGGCAAGGCTCTCGCTGCACGGGCTTCCGGTTAGACGAAGCCGCCTCATGCGGCGCCATCATCGCGACGGGGGCAGCTTCGGCAGCTTGCTGGCGTCGAACTTTGGGACCGCGCGTTCCGTCCTGGCCTCGGCCGTCGACTCCAAGCGACGACGGATGAGCGTCGCCTCGAACGTCACACCGGGCGCTGCGTCGGTCGTGCCGGTGCATTTCGCGATCTCGCCCTTCGCGACGCCCTCGAGCTTCAGCTCCAAATCGTCGATGCCGAACACGGTCGCGTGCCCCTCCGTGTGCCGCGTCGTGACGACCATCGCCGTGAACCTGTCTCCGGAGACCTGATAGGAGCCGCCGTAGCTCATGATGCTATCGCCGCCCGAGATCTTGCCGTCCTGGAAGTGGACGATGCCGGTTCCCTCGCCGCGCGGCGTCTTGAACCAGGCCGAGTAGGTGCCGTCCTTGAACATGGCGGCGCTCACTTTCGGAGTTCGATGTCTTTCCACGCCCGGATTCGACGCCGGTTCGGTTAAGGGACGGTGAATCGCGCGCACCGCGTCAGTACGGGATGCGCCCGGTTCGGCCAGGCGGGCGAGCAGCACGGGCCTACCCGCTTTCGTGCCCCAGCAGCTTGCGGGTGCTTCGGTTCGCGAAGTGCAGCTTGCCGCAAGCGGGACAGTCCACGTCGTCGATCCAGCGCTGGACGTTTTCTCCGGAGACGGGACATCGCAATATGTAGTGAGACATGCGTGCATTCTGCTCCCGGACGGCGTCGTCGCCATGAGGCAGATCAACGTTTCGACTGGATCCGGCGGCGAGCCGCCGTTGGCGAACGCGATGTCATATACCACGGCACTCGCGCCCTTCCGAAAGTTATGCGAGCGGGTAAACTCATATGGTAGAGTGCGCTGTTTTCTTCAGCTGCTCGCCAGAAGTTGCCGCCTATTTCGCCTGCCTCAGGGGCGAGAAGGAAGAGCGGCGTTCGGCCGGCGTATTGATCCTGGACAGGAGTTCGCTGCGCCAGCGCTATCGCCTGGAGCCCAATCGTTACGATCCATTTGATGGCCGCAACGAGCGCGAGGAGGCTGTCTGGGGGCGGACGGTGAGTTTCCGCCGTCATCTGCTGGGAGTTGTGAGCGAGGCGAATGTTAGTGAAGTACTGGGTCCGCCGGAGTGGTTGTATCTTCCTCGAGGGTTCGTGCGTTGGCCGGCAGCAAGGCGTCGCAAGTTCAATGAGCGGCGGCTGGCATCCGGGCGCGAATTCGTCGCCGGCGGCCGCGCGGCGGTACGGGACCTGATTGTTCAAGAGCGGTTCTTGCGAAAAGAAAATGAGATGAGCTTCCTTTAACCGACGGGAGATTCAAAAACATTGGGTCCTTCCTGGCGGTGGGCTGATGCGGGTTGCGCCTGCGCCCGGGCGATGGCTAGGGAATAAAATTCTGTAGACCCCACAACAACAGGGCAGAAAAGAGATGAAAAATCTATTTTCTATCAACCGAGCGGCCGATTTGCTCGAACGTGATCGGGCGACGTTGGTCCGGGCGCTACGGCATGTGCCGCCTGACGGCTATCAGGCCGCCCAACCGCGCTGGCGCATGGCGACGATCGTCGATGCTCTCGCCATCAAGCCTAAGGCAAGGCGCAAGACCGGCAAGTTTCGGGACCGTTACAGTATCGGCCGTTCGAAGGCGCTCGACGGCATGCAATGCATATTCGAGAAGCAGTTGGGGCTGATCAGCGCAGAGAAGTCGCTCAACAAGCGCCGCGAGATGGCGGTCGCGCTCGCGCCTCTGCTCCAAGAGTACCAGGCGACATATCTCGACCTTGGCCGCACGCTCCGCCTCGTGGACGATGACGTGCTCAGCGCCCGAGCCGACCTGATCTGGCAGGAAATGATGAAGGAGGTGGGCGAGGCGGCCGAGTGGCCGCGCGACGGCGGCGACTTCTGGATCAAGATGCTGGAATCCATGCCGTCTTACACCGAAGATGATGAGGCGGCCTGATCGCGACGAAAGGCGCGCGCGCCGCACTTCAATGAGACCTAGATGACGCGCCGGCTTGCGGACCCGATGCTCCGGCTCCAGTAGGGGATGGCGACGCGCTCGAGGACCTCGAAGAACATTTCCGCTCATCTCGGGGAGCCGGCCCGAAGAACGAATGAGCGGCTAGGCCGCGCTAGCGAACGAGCGCTGCTTCTGCCGTAGGTACTTGGTGATCTGCGCCAGCGACATCGCGTTCAGCACCCGGTCCGCGGGCACGCCGCCCTTGCGGGCCATCTCGACGCCCC
>NZ_JADPKQ010000262.1:0-5794 GCF_023074015.1 Bradyrhizobium sp. 142 | reverse complement strand
AGTGGTTTGCTGGTCCGCATTCCCCTTGGTCGCGGCCCTTCGCTCCACCAGCTCCTTTCGCAGATCGCTCTGCCTCGTTCGCCGGCTTCGCCGCTACTGTGGCCACGTCCGACTTCCCGCGTTCGTTCGTCATCGGCTTCGGCTCCTCGCCTTCCCGATGCGGACCGAAGGCGCATGCCGCCTGCGGTCGAACGCGGGACCTCCCAGGTTCCGGCGCGGTCCCTTACTGCGTGATGGGGTCTTCGACCACGGCAGAGCGTCAGCCCCTCGCATAACGGGACCGCACATGTTGCCTTCGACGTTGCTTACCGCCTCGGCCTCTGCGAGTTTCTGTCTTTCGCGGCTCAATAGCCACCCCACAGCATCGTTGTGTACGCTTCGCTGCCGCCGTCGCCGACGACACCGCAACACTCACTACCGGGCGCCCGCTACGGCTTACCCGGACCGGACTTCCACCGGTTGGACCGCGCCAGCTTGCCTGGCGCACAAGCAATCCAGAATCTGTCCGCGGAGGGACTCTGGATTGCTTCGCTGCGCTCGCAATGACGGAGGTTGTTGCACTATCTTCCGATGATCACCCCGATCACGTTCGGCGCCGCCAGATATTTCTCCTCGATCGCCGCGCGCGCCGCAGCGCGGTTGTCCGGCGTCAACAGGCCGCGCTTCTCAGCCAAGATCATCCAGCAGAACCCCCACCAATCGGTCAGCATGCCCGCCTCGTCGACGAGGTCATAGCCCTGCTCGGCCGCGAAGATGCGCGCATGCGCTTCGTCCAGCGTGTCGAGAAACAGATGGTCCTCGGACGAGAACAGATCGTCGCTGACGTCGTCGATGGTGTAGCCCCAGATCGACTGGCACACCGCGTTGAACTCGCGGTCGAACTGGTCGTCGTCGACCGCATAGCGCCGCGCCGTCCGATGCAGCCGCGACAGAGACCGCGCGAAATCGGCGATCCGGGTGAGGGCAAATTGATCGAAGGCAATGGTGGACATGTAGTCCTCGCGACGTCTGACGAACCTAGATGTTGTGTCGGCTATGTGTCGAATCACAATGATATATCAAAGACTTGCTAAAGTGTTCTTAATTTGTTCTGATGATGGGCGCTGTTGTTGAGAACGTCGTCCTGGCGAAAGCCAGGATCCATTACCCCGGTCAGCGTTGTCCTTGCGAGCTGAAGCCATGAGCGCAAGCAGCTGCTACGTCTACATTCTCGCCAGCCGTCATCACGGGACGATCTATATCGGCGTCACCAACGACATCCGTGCTCGGCTTGAGTTGCACCGGTCGGGTCGAGGCTCCAAGTTCGTGCACAGGGTCCTTCGTCTTGTGCACGTCGAAACCTTCGCGACACCACAGGAAGCGATTGCGCGCGAGAAGCAATTGAAGTTCTGGAAACGCGATTGGAAGATCAAGCTGATCGAGCAAGAAAATCCCGATTGGAATGACCGGTCGGGCCTCATCTGACAGCCGGGGTAATGGGTCCTGGCTTTCGCCAGGACGACGATCGTGAGAGCCTTCGCCGGGACGACACTCTCTTTGTCGCGAGCGTTTTCTTTGTTGCGCGTGGTCGCCTCAATTCACCGCCGACATCAGCCTGTCCCCGCATGCGCTCGCATAAAACTTGCCGCCGCATTGGCGCTTGATGGCGGCGCAACGGGCGGCGGGGGATGCATTTTGCGGGACGGTGAAACCGCAGCTCAGACCGTCGGCGCTGCGGCCCGGCTTGCCGGCGGCAAACGCAGCGCTGGAGGCGCTGATGCAGACGACGAGCAGGGCGGCGGTGGCGATTTCGATCAGCAATCGCATCTGCAGTTTCATGGACATCCCTCCACACTGATGGCCGAATTGGTTCCTAATCTAACATCGAATCCACGCATTCCCGTGCTGATCCGGGTTCCCAAACCGGCCCATTCCTTGCATAAATCTGCGCCAGTGCAATGCACGGCCGCGCCTGCGATGGTTTCGGTCCGGAGGCATGACGCGTAGGGTTAGTGGTGTTCTCGCGACCAGGAAGTAACGGCCTTGCAAGATTCATCGTTCCAGCCAAATTTTCCCGCCCCCGACCAGCCCATCGACGAACTCGCGCTGGCTGAGATCAAGGGCGCGATCCTGGCGAAGCTGCGTCTTGCCATCGGCAAGGACGCAGGCATGGCGACCAAGCACGACTGGTATCAGGCCGCGGCGCTGGCGCTGCGCGACCGCATCGTGCATCGCTGGCTCAGCGCCGAGAAGCGCAGCTACGACGCGGGGCGCAAGCGCGTCTATTATCTCTCGCTCGAATTCCTAATCGGCCGCCTCTTCACCGACGCACTCAACAACATGGGCCTCTTGAAGATCTTCGAGGTCGCGCTCGGCGATCTCGGCGTCTCCTTGCCTGAGCTGCGCAAATGCGAGCCGGATGCGGCGCTCGGCAATGGCGGCCTCGGGCGGCTCGCCGCCTGTTTCATGGAGAGCATGGCAACGCTGTCGATCCCCGCGATCGGCTACGGCATCCGCTACGATTACGGACTGTTCCGCCAGATTATCAATCAGGGCTGGCAGCAGGAATATCCGGACGAATGGCTCGGCTTCGGCAACCCCTGGGAATTGCAGCGGCCCGAGGTGATCTATGACATTCGCTTCGGCGGCGGCGTCGAGCATGTCGACGACAAGGGCCGCGACCGCGCGGTCTGGCATCCGTCCGAGACCGTGCTTGCGATGGCCTATGACACGCCGATCGTCGGCTGGCGCGGCCAGCACGTCAATGCGCTCCGGCTATGGTCGGCGCGCTCGCCCGATCCTTTGAAGCTCGACGCCTTCAATACCGGCGATTATGTCAGCGCCAGCGCCGAGCAGTCGCGTGCGGAGGCGATCTGCAAATTCCTCTATCCGAACGACGAGAGCCCGGCCGGTCGCGAGCTGCGCCTGCGCCAGGAATATTTCTTCGTCTCGGCCTCGCTTCAGGACCTGATCAAGCGCCATCTCGCCTCCGACGGCCAGCTGCGCAGCCTGTCGAACAAAGTCGCGGTACAGCTCAACGACACCCATCCGAGCCTTGCCGTCACCGAGCTGATGCGGATCCTGATCGACGACCACAATTTCCGCTGGGACGAGGCCTGGAAGATCACGGTCGCGACGCTGTCCTACACCAATCACACGCTGCTGCCGGAAGCATTGGAGACCTGGCCGGTCGAGCTGTTCGAGCGCCTGCTGCCGCGGCATCTCGAGATCATCTACCGCATCAACGTCCAGCACCTCGCGCTGGCGGAAGCGCGCGCCCCCGGTGACATCGACTTCCGCGCCTCGGTCTCGCTGATCGACGAGAAGAGCGGGCGCCGCGTGCGCATGGGCCAGCTCGCCTTCGTCGGCTCGCATCGCATCAACGGCGTCTCGGCGATGCATTCGGACCTGATGCGCGAGACCGTGTTCCACGATCTCAATCATCTCTATCCCGGCCGCATCACCAACAAGACCAACGGCATCACCTTCCGCCGCTGGCTAATGCTGGCGAACCCGAAGTTGACCGACCTGTTGCGCGAGGCCTGCGACGAAGCGGTGCTCGACGATCCGACGCGGCTCGAATTGATGGAAGCACGCGCCAGCGACGTTGCGTTTCAGCAGCGATTCCGCAGTGTCAAGCTTCACAACAAGACGGCGCTGGCGCGCCTGATCGGCGAACGGCTCGGCATCAAGGTCGACCCGGGCGCGCTGTTCGACGTGCAGATCAAGCGCATCCACGAATACAAGCGCCAGCTCCTCAACGTCATCGAGACGGTGGCGCTGTACCAGTCGATCAAGGACGATCCCAACGGCAATTGGGTGCCGCGGGTCAAGATCTTCGCCGGCAAGGCGGCGGCGAGCTACCGCTACGCCAAGCTGATCATCAAGCTGATCAACGACGTTGCGGAGGTCGTCAACAACGATCCCTCGATCGGCGGCAAGCTCAAGGTCGTGTTCCTGCCCGACTACAATGTCAGCCTCGCCGAAGTGATCATTCCCGCGGCCGACCTGTCCGAGCAGATCTCGACCGCCGGCATGGAAGCCTCCGGCACTGGCAACATGAAGCTGTCACTGAACGGCGCCCTCACCATCGGCACGCTCGACGGCGCCAACATCGAGATCCGCGACCATGTCGGCGCGGAGAACATCGCGATCTTCGGCATGGAAGCCGGCGACGTGATGATCCGGCGCAAGCAGGGCCTGGATGCCTCCGACGTGATCCGCAGATCGCCAAAGCTCCAGCGCGCCATCAACTCGATCGGTGGCGGCGAGTTCTCGCCCGGTGATCCCGGGCGTTTCGAATCGATCGCGCATGCCCTGCGCTATCTCGATCACTACATGGTCAGCGCCGATTTCGATTCCTACTACGAGGCGCAGCGCAGCGTCGACGCGCGCTGGCAGGTGGCGCCGGCCTGGACGCGCGCCAGTATCCTCAATGTCGCGCGCATGGCGTGGTTCTCCTCAGACCGCACCATCCGCGAATATGCCGAAGAGATCTGGAACGTGCCGGTGAATCCATCCACACCCTTGCTGCCAAACCTGCGCGACGTCGCGGGCTGATTTTCCACGCGACGAAATCAGCGTTACCTGCGAGGTTATTGCATCTCGCAGGGAGGCTCATGATATGATCGCCATCATCCCCGGGCGGTGTCGGCGGTATGGACGCCGTAACCTCAAGCACCGTCATTGCGAGCGCAGCGAAGCAATCCAGACTATCTCCGCGGAAAGACTCTGGATTGGCTTCGCTGCGCTCGCAATGACGGTGGGGTCGGTATCGAGGACCAGCAATGCACGCCAAGCTCCCGCACCCTTTCGACGATGCCACGCGCGTCACCGCCGGCGACAGCAGCTGGCAGGGGCACACCAGTGACGATTACTGGGCCTTTGTCGGCCCGTTTGGCGGCGTCACCGCCGCGACCATCCTGCGCGCGTTGATCGACCATCCGCAAGCCGCCGGCGATCCGCTGGCGGTCACCGTCAATTACTGCGCGCCGATCGCCAAGGGACCGTTCGATCTCGATGTCCGGCTGGTGAAGGCCAACCGCTCCAGCCAGCATTGGAGCGTCGAACTGTCGCAAGGCGGCGGCGAGGTCGCAACGCTTGCCACCGCCGTGTTCGCCGAGCGCCGGCCGTCCTGGGAGCACGGGGTGGCGAAATGTCCGGACGCCACTTCGTTCGAGAACACACTGCCGTTCCCGAAGATCTCGGCCTCCTGGGCCAATCAGTATGATTTCCGATTCGTCGAGGGCGAGATGCGCGTCGGGCCGCAGCAGGCCGAGCTCACCAGCACCTATTCGAAAGTCTGGATCGGCGACCGCACGCCGCGCAAGCTCGACATGCTGTCGCTGATGGCGATGTCAGACGCATTCTTCGGCCGCATCTTCCATGCACGGCGCGAGCTGGTGCCGTTCGGCACGGTGTCGCTGACGACATATTTCCACACCGACGCGGAAGAGCTCGCGGCCGAAGACATCACCCGCGTGCTCGCGACAGCTGACGCAAAGATCTTCCACAAGAGCTATGGCGATCAGAACGGCGAGCTGTGGTCCCCGAACGGCCGCCTGCTCGCGACCACGACGCAGATCGCGTATTTCAAGGCGTAGGTGTTTCCACGATCTCGTCATTGCGAGCGAAGCGAAGCAATCCAGACTGTCTCCGCGGAGGGATTCTGGATTGCTTCGCTTCGCTCGCAATGACGGTGGAGATGTATTGCGAAAATCGGGATAGGGGGACGCCTCGCGGCGTCGCCCCTCCCACACCACCGTACGTACGGGTCCGTATACGGCGGTTCGGTGGATTATGCGGGTCTCGGGGC
>NZ_JADPKQ010000265.1:0-5832 GCF_023074015.1 Bradyrhizobium sp. 142 | reverse complement strand
TCATTCACGGCCCAGGCCTCGCATCACGTCACACCTGTTATCGTCATCGCGTGCGTTGCAGGGACGCCATTGTGGCGCCGAGCTCGTCGCGCTCAAGGCCGCTGCCGCGCCGTCTCCGGCGGTGGCCTACGGCCAGCCTTGACCGCTCCTCGCCGCGGCGCCCAAGACCGCCGCCATCAAACGACGCCCTCTTGACAACTCACTCCCCATACGAGGATGACGGTACTGAAAGTGTGATCGCTGCCGGTGCAGCAGTCACCCCTCCAAATTCTTCAGCAATAATTTCAGCGCCGTCGCCGCGAACGCATGCATGTTGGCGAAGCGATCGTTGCTGCCTGTCTCGAGCGTCATCACCTCCGATGCCGGCCCCGCAACCGCCATGCAGCTGTGGCCGGCCGCATCGCCGTAGCGATTACCGCTCGGGCCGGTCGCGCCGGTTTCGGACAGTCCCCAGTCGCAGCCGAAACGGCCGCGCACCTGTTCGGCCAGTAGTTTGGCATAGGGCTCCGACGACGAGCGAAAGCCCTTCATGCCGTCATCCGAAATATCCATCAGCACGCGCCGTGCATCGCGGGTGTACACCACGGCGCCACCGAGGAAATAGGCTGACGCGCCGGGCACCGCGAGCAGGCTGGCCGAGATCAGGCCGCCGGTCGAGGATTCTGCGATCGCGATGGTCTGTTTGCGCGCGATCAGTTTGGCCGCGACCTGTTCCGCAATGCCGACGAGCTCTTTCATGTCCAGTACCTCACTCCATCGCAACCGAGCTAGCCTTCCTAGCATATGACAGCGCCATTGGCCGAGTTGCGGGCGGCGGGCAGGCCTGATTGAATGGCGGGACGCAAGAGGTGCGGCGAAGCGCTGCGCAACAGACATGAGGAAACGCAAAAGGGAGACGTCATGGCGTCCCTGATCGCCGGAGGGGTGGATTGCGACGTGCACCCGGCCGTGCCGCATTTGACCAGCCTGCTCCCGTATCTGAGCGACTATTGGCGCGACCAGGTGACGACGCGCGGCATGGTCGATCTCGTCTCGCAATCCTATCCGGAGAACTCGCCGATCACGGCGCGGCCGGACTGGCGCCCCGCGAGCGGTAAGCCGGGCGAAAGCCTGCAGGACATGCAGCGCCACGTGCTCGATCCCTTCCAGGTCTCTCGCGCCATCTGCAATCCGATCTACGGCGTGCAGATGGTGTTTTCCGAGGATTTGCAAGCCGCGTTCTGCCGCGCGCTGAACGACTGGCTGGCCAAGGAATGGCTCGACCGCGACCCGCGCCTGCGCGGCTCGATCGTGATCCCGACGCAGAGTGTCGAGAAGTCCGTTGCCGAGATCGAGCGCTGTGCGGCGGATCGCCGCTTCGTGCAGGTGCTGATGCTGGTGATGGGCGACACGCCGCTCGGCAAGCGCACGCTGTGGCCGATCTACGAGGCCGCGGAACGTCTGGAACTCGCCGTGGGCATCCACGCCGGTTCCGCCTATCACAATCCGCCGACCGCAGTGGGCTGGGGGTCCTATCACATCGAGGACTATGTCGGTCAGGCCCAGGCGTTCCAGACCCAGCTCACCAGCCTGATCATCGAGGGCGTGTTTGTCCGCCACCCGCGGCTGAAGATGGTGTTGCTGGAATCCGGCGTCTCCTGGATCTCCCCTTATCTCTGGCGCCTGCATAAGTTCTGGCGCGGGGTGCGAATGGAGACGCCGTGGGTCGACCGCGCGCCGCTGGAGATTGTGCGCAGCAACATCCGCTTCTCATTACAGCCATTTGACGCGCCGCCGGACGAGGCGACATTAATTCGCCTGTTTGATCATATGCAGTCGGACGAATTGGTCCTATTCTCCACGGACTATCCGCACTGGCAGTTCGATGGCCAGGACGCGCTGCCCGAAGGTCTCACCGCCGATCTCGTGCGCAAGATCATGATCGATAATCCGCATGCAACCTATCCCCGCCTGACGTGAGCCCACTGCCAAAGGAGGCAAGGCGATGAATATCCAGTTCCGCGAGGGCCTAGAAGCCGCTTCCCCCCTGACCACCAAGACCGCGATCGCGGACTGCGACATCCATCCGGCACGCACGACCCGCACCGAGCTTTATCCCTACCTCGCCAAACGCTGGCAGCATCATCTCGAAGTCTACGGCGTCCATGCCTATCAGGGCATGATGGAGGGGCCACCCTATCCGAAGGCCCAGCCCAACGCCTCGCGCCGCGATGCCTATCCGCCGGAGGGCGGTCCGCAGGGCTCGTCGCTCTCCTTCATGCAGCAACAGCTGCTCGATCCCCACAACGTGCAACTCGGCGTGCTCAATCCGCTCAACACCGGGCAGGGGATCCGAAATCACGAGCTGTCGGCCGCGCTGTGCTCTGCGATCAACGACTGGCAGATCGACAAATGGACCAGCAAGGACAAGCGGCTGAAGGCCTCGATCGTCGTCGGCAATGAGGATGCGCTGGCGGCCGCCGCCGAAATCCGCGAGCGCGCCGGCGACAAGAATTTCGTGCAGGTGCTCTTGCTCAGCCGCAATGTCGAGCCGCTTGGCCAGCGCCGCTATTGGCCGATCTATCAGGCCGCGGAAGAAGCGGGCCTGCCCGTCGGCGTCCACGCCTTCGGTTTCGGCGGCAACCCGATCACGCCGTCGGGCTGGCCGAGCTACTACATCGAGGAAATGGTGGGCCATTCGCAGTGCCAGCAATCGGCACTCGCGAGCCTTGTGCTCGAAGGCGTGTTCGAACGCTTCCCGAAACTGAAGATGGTGATGATCGAGGCCGGCTTCGGCTGGGCGCCGTCGCTGGCCTGGCGGCTCGACAAGGTCTGGCAGCGGCTGCGCAGCGAGGTGCCGCATGTCAAACGGCCGCCGTCGGAATACATCCGCGAGCAGGTGTGGTGGACCACGCAGCCGATGGAGGATCCGGAGCGGCGCGAGGATCTGTTCGACGTCATCAAGTGGATCGGCTGGGACCGGCTGCTGTTCGCGACCGACTATCCGCATTGGGATTACGACGAGCCGTCGCGCGTACTGCCGGCCGGCGTCAGCGAGGCCAATCGCGAGGCGTTTTATCTGGGCAATGCCAAGAAGCTCTACGGCATCGCCGCATGATCCGAAAAAGTGTGAAGCGGTTTTTCCTCGCGACAAACGCGGAACGCGTTTGCGCGGAGATTATGCGGAAGACATAGAGCATGGCGCGACACGTGATTGCGCCGGTCGACGAGCTTCCGCCGGGGACGCGCAAATTCCTGGAGATCGAAGGGCGGCCGATCGCGATCTTCAACATCAAAGGCGAGTATTTCGGCCTGATGAACCGCTGCCCGCATCAGGGCGCGGCGTTGTGCGAGGGCCCGCTGATCGGTCTCGCGCAATCCAGCGACCCCGGTGAGATCGAATATACGAAACTCGGCGAGATCATCCGCTGCCCCTGGCATGGCTGGGAGTTCGACGTCCGCACCGGCCAGTCCTATTGCGATCCACGCCGTTTCCGCGTGAAGGCGTATCCGGCTCATGTCGAGCCGGGCGCGGGCGTGGTGAAGGGACCGTATGTCGCCGAGACGATTCCGGTGCAGGTCGAGAGCGACTACGTGGTGGTGGAGCTGTAGCTCCGCCGCGCGCGAGCTGCGCTCCCTCGTCCCGTTCTTGGACCGCAGGAGCTGATGATTTTTCAGGCTCTATTTTGCGCTGCAGCGACCACCCATTGGCGGAAGGCGGCCAGCTTCGGCGCTTCGCGGCGGCCATCTGGCGCGACCACGTAGAAGCCGGCGTCGGCTGGCAGTGCGATCTTGAAGGGGACCACGAGCCGGCCCTTGGCGATGTCGTCCTGGACGTAGGAGGTCCGTCCCATCGCCACGCCGATGCCGTCGATCGCGGCCTGGATGGTCATGAAGATCATGTCGAAGGTGATGCCGGGCTGCTTGGCGAGGTCGGCCGGCAGGCCTGCCGCCGTCAGCCACAGCCGCCAGTCGTCGCTGTTGGCATTGGATGTGTGCAGCAGCGGATGGTCTTTCAGATCTTCCGGCCGGCGCAGCGGCTTGTCACCGCGCAAGAGCGAAGGGCTGCACACCGGGAACAGCTCGTCGGCCATCAGCCAGTCCGCGCGCAGGCCCGGCCACTGGCCGCGCCCGTAGCGGATCGCGGCATCGACATTGTCGCGCTGGAAGTCGACCAGGCCGGTCGAGGTGGTGATGCGGACGTCGATGCCGGGGTGCTGCTCCTGGAAATCCGTCAGCCGCGGCAGCAGCCATTTGGCGGCGAGCGAGGCCAGGGTCGAAACCGTCAGCACCTTGTCGTCGTCCTTGCGCAGCAGCCGGTCGGTCGCAAGCCGGAGGTCGTTGAAGGCGGCGCGGACGCCCGGCAGGTAGTCGCGCGCCTCCGGCGTTAGCGCCAGCGCACGATTCTGCCGGATGAACAGGCGGAGGCCGAGCTCCTCCTCAAGCCTGCGGATCTGATGGCTGATCGCAGTCTGCGTCACGTTCAGCTCGGCGGCGGCCAGCGTGAAGCTGA
This sequence comes from Bradyrhizobium sp. 142, assembly GCF_023074015.1. Taxonomy (NCBI): domain Bacteria; kingdom Pseudomonadati; phylum Pseudomonadota; class Alphaproteobacteria; order Hyphomicrobiales; family Nitrobacteraceae; genus Bradyrhizobium; species Bradyrhizobium sp. 142. The sequence continues at coordinate 1,340 of NZ_JADPKQ010000265.1, read as the reverse complement.
GGTGGCGCGCCGCTGCCTCGAACGCCCGCAACCCATTCAGAGACGGCAATCTGGCAGTCATTTGGCAACAGGATGCATGATCTTATTTCATGCGAAGGGGTACAAATTGTCGTTTGTCGAAGGGCCTAGCCGAGCAGATATTAGCGTCAACTTAGCTCCAGGAGCTGAAAATGTCTACGTTGACCGACAATTCGATGACAAATCATCATGCATCAGGGCTGCTCACCCAGATCGGCGAGACGCTTCACGTCTGGCATGAGCGCTACCGGACCCGACGTGAGCTGACCCATTGGACCGCCCGCGATCTCCACGACGTTGGCCTGTCCTGGACCGACATCGCCTATGAGGCCGACAAACCCTTCTGGCGGGCCTGATTGGCCGCCAGGCCGGCGCCGCCTGATCACAGGGGCGCCGGCGGTCCCTTCTGCGCAAGGCAGATTTCTTAAGGCGCCTGTCATGAGCCTCCTTCGGCTGGTAGACCTGAAGCAATATTCGGACACGTTACGCACCCGGCAAGGCGAGGCGCTCAACGTTCGCTTCATCGAGCCGCGCGACACCGACGAGCTCCAGCACTATTTCCGTTCGCTCTCGACCCGCTCCCGCTACAACCGCTTCTTCGGCGCGATCAGCGAGTTGCCGAAAGGCCTGCTTCACGACTTCCTCCAGATTGGTGAGCGCGAACGCTTCACCGTCGTCGCAACGATGATGGTGGACGGCTTCGAGACCATCGTCGCCGAAGCGCGCTATGCCTTTCACGAGGAGAGCTCGTCGTTCGAATTCGGCCTGTCGGTTGGCGACCGCTGGCAGCGTCGCGGCATCGCCACCGCGCTACTTGCAAACCTCGAATGCCGCGCCGCCGCGCTTGGCGCCGAGCACATGTTTGGCGACACGTTGCGCGCCAACGAGACCATGATCTCGCTCGCGCGCAAATCCGGCTTCGCCTTCGTCAACCATCCGGACGATTGGAAGCTGGTGCGCTTCGACAAGGAGATCACGGTCGCGCCCAAGGACATTCCCTGCGCCAGCTGGCGTCTCGCCGGCCTTTCCCGTCAGGCCGACAGCCCCTCAGCCTCGGCCTGACACCACTGCAAGCCCGGCCCTGGTGAACCAGAGCCGGGCATTTTTTATTTTCGTGGCCCGGATGGAGCAATAGCGCAATCCGGGATTTTTGCGGCGTTGACAGGCTTCCCCGGATTTCGCTGTGTGCCCCGAAGGGCGCGTGTCACCAGTGGAGGAGGAATCCACCCGGATAATTGTCGATAAGTCTGGTAGCTGACGAGCAGGTTGGTTGGGTAACCGGCTGATCTGAAGCCTCGTGACAAAGGTCGCCTTGGGCGGCT
>NZ_JADPKQ010000008.1:0-5854 GCF_023074015.1 Bradyrhizobium sp. 142 | reverse complement strand
AGCTCAGCCGGGCGACCTTTGTCACGAGGCTTCAGATCAGCCGGTTACCCAACCAACCTGCTCGTCAGCTACCAGACTTATCGACAATTATCCGGGTGGATTCCTCCTCCACTGGTGACACGCGCCCTTCGGGGCACACAGCGCAATCCGGGACAGAGCGAGCCTCACGTGACCCGGATTACGCTACAGCGTAATCCGGGCTACACCTCTCGTTCCACAGCCTTCAAACAAGATTTCAAACGCCCTCGCGAAATTCCATCGCGTGGCATGGGCCGCGAAGAAAATGCGCGCTCGCGCTTTGGCCGCGCCGCGACTATTCTCCGGCCTAATAGTTTCAGCGCCCCGGGAGGAACAATGACAAAACACGCCTACATTCCGCGCACCACCAACTACACGCTCAATCCCGGGGACGAGCTGAATGATTTGCGCATGTCGGATCAGGTCCGACCGCTCTACGACCACGTCAAGAAGTTCATTCGCGACACCGTCGAGCCGATGTCGATCGAGTTCAACAAGGCCGGTGAGAGCAAGGAAGACCGCTGGAGCTTTACGCCGAAGCAGCTCGAGGCGCTGGAGAGAGCCAAGAACAGGGCCAAGCAGGAAGGCCTCTGGAACTTCTTCCTGCCCGACGACGAGACCGGCCAGGGCCTGAAGAATCTCGATTACGCCTACATCGCTTCCGAACTCGGCAAGAGCCCGCTGGCCTCCGAAAGCATGAACTGCTCGGCGCCCGACACCGGCAACATGGAGGTGCTGGAGCGCGTCGGCACCAAAGAGCAGAAGGAGAAGTGGCTGAAGCCGCTGCTCAACGGCGAGATACGGTCGGCCTATGTCATGACCGAGCCCAACGTCGCCTCGTCCGACGCCAAGAACATCTCGACGAGCGCAAAGCTCGTCGGCGACGAGTGGGTCATCAATGGCGAGAAATACTACATCTCCGGCCTCGGTGATCCCCGCTGCAAGATCCTCATCGTGATGGTAAAGACCAATCCGGATGCGGCGCCGAGCAAGCAGCAGTCACAGATCCTGGTGCCGCGGGACACGCCCGGCGTCGAGGTGCTCGGCCCGATGTACGTGTTCGGGCAGGACCACGCGCCGCGCGGCCACATGCACATGCGCTTCAACAATGTGCGCGTGCCGAAGGAGAACATCCTGCTCGGCGAAGGCCGTGGCTTCGAGATCTCGCAGCTCCGCCTCGGACCCGGCCGCATCCATCACTGCATGCGCACCATCGGCAAGGCCGAGAAGGCGCTCGATTTGATGGTGCAGCGCGGTCTCACCCGCGAAGCCTTCGGCAAGAAGATCGCCCATCTTGGCGGCAACATGCAGATCATCGCGCAGGCGCGCTGTGAGATTGAGGCGATGCGGCTGATGGTGTTGAAGGCGGCGAAGGCGATGGACGTGCTCGGCAACAAGGAGGCCCGCGTCTGGGTCTCCATGGTCAAGGCCATGGTGCCGGAGCGCGCGTGCAAGATCATCGACCAGGCGATCCAGATGCACGGCGCCACCGGAATCTCGCACTGGACCCCGCTCGCTGAGATGTATCAGGACGTGCGCCACCTGCGTTTTGCGGATGGTCCCGACGAGGTGCACTGGATGGTGGTCGGACGCCACGAGCTGAGCATGGCGTGAAGTTTCGCCTAGTGCACCCCTGCCGTAGGGTGAGCAAAGTCGCGCTGTTGGCGCGCCGTGCCCACCATCACATTTTCCCGCATAGGGCGGTGGGCACGCTTCGCTTTGCCCACCCCAGAGATGCGGCTATGACGCAGCAGCCACTTCGCCGATCTTGTCCTGCGTCTTGGTGTCGAAATCGCTGGCATCGTGGCGTTCGTGGAGCTGGCTTGCGGGATCGCCGTAGACGCGGTTGACCATGCGGCCGCGCTTCACGGCCGGACGTTTTGCGATCTGGTCGGTCCAGCGCTGCACGTTCTTGTAGTCCTGCACCGACAAGAACTCGCCGGCGCCATAGACCAGCCCCTTGGCGAGCGCGCCGTACCATGGCCACACCGCAATGTCGGCGATGGTGTACTCGCTGCCCGCCAGGTACGCGTTGTCGGCGAGCCTCCGATCAAGCACGTCGAGCTGGCGCTTGGTCTCCATCGCGAAACGGTCGATGGCGTATTCGATCTTGCTCGGCGCGTAAGCGTAGAAATGGCCGAAGCCGCCGCCGAGATAGGGCGCGCTGCCCATCTGCCAGAATAGCCAGGACATGGCTTCGGTGCGGGTCTTGATGTCCTTCGGCAGGAAGGCGCCGAATTTTTCCGCGAGGTAGAACAGGATCGACCCGGACTCGAATACGCGGATCGGCTCGGGGCCGGAACGGTCCATTAGCGCCGGGATCTTCGAGTTCGGATTGATGTCGACGAAACCGCTGCCGAACTGCTCCCCCTTGCCGATGTTGATGAGCCAGGCGTCGTATTCGGCGCCCTTGTGGCCCAGCGCCAAAAGCTCCTCCAGCATCACCGTGACCTTCACGCCGTTCGGCGTCGCCAGTGAATAGAGCTGGAACGGATGGCGGCCGACCGGCAGCTCCTTGTCGTGGGTGGGACCGGCGATCGGGCGGTTGATGCTGGCGAATTGTCCGCCATTCTCTTTGTTCCAGGTCCAGACCTTGGGCGGTACGTAGGCAGGGGCATCGGTCATGCAATGGGCTCCGGCGAAAAGATGCGTCTGCATTAATTAGCCCGCAAATGGCCGATGGCAAGGCCGCCCGATCTGCACGAGGCGCGGAGCTCGCGCCCGTGTCATGCAACTTGACCGTGCCGAGGAGCTCCTGGACCAAGCGTATCTGCCGACGGCGTGTGCACGCAAGATGCACCATCAAATCCGGATTGGCATTGCGCAAGACGATGATCTAGCGTCGATGAGCCTTCGCTCAAGAGAGCAACAACAGCAACGCGGGGCGGCTGCCGGGAGAGAGCCATGAAATCGCCGATCTGCGACATGCTGGGCATCGAGTTCCCGCTGTTCGCCTTCAGCCATTGCCGGGACGTCGTTGCCGCCGTCAGCCGCGCCGGTGGCTTCGGCGTGCTCGGCGCCACCGTGCATACCCCGGACACGCTTGAACGCGAGCTGAATTGGATCGACGCGCATGTCGACGGCAAGCCCTACGGCATCGACGTGCTGATCCCTGAAAACATGTCGACCGCAGGCGAGAAGGACGTCACCTGGAAGAGCCTTGAGGCGCGGGTGCCGCAGGAGCACCGCGACTACACAAGCGATCTTCTGAAGAAGTACGACATCGAGCTCACAACGACCAGCGTCGCGGACAACCAGCCGCAGCCGTTCGATGCCAGAAATGCGCTGGAACTGCTCGAGGTGTCCTTCCGCCATCCGATCCGGCTGATTGCGAACGCTCTGGGCGTTCCGCCCAAGGCGATGATCGAAATGGGAAGGACGCATGGCGTGCCCGTCGCGGCCCTGGTCGGCGCCAAGGAGCACGCGCTGCGGCAGGTCGCAGCCGGCGTCGATATCCTTGTGGTGCAGGGCACCGAGGCCGGCGGCCATTGCGGCGAGGTCTCGACCATGGTGCTGGTGCCCGAGGTGATCAAGGCGATCAAGGATATCCGCGATGTGCCGGTGCTCGCCGCTGGCGGCATCATGACGGGACGGCAGATGGCGGCCTGCATGGCGATGGGCGCGGCCGGCGCCTGGACTGGCTCTGTGTGGCTTGCGACCGTCGAGGCCGAGACCACTGAGATCTTTCGCGAGAAGATGATCGCAGCGTCCTCGCGCGAGGCGGTGCGATCGAAGGGCCGCACCGGCAAACCGGCGCGGCAGCTTCGTTCGGTGTGGACCGATGCCTGGGACCGCGCGCCGGAGAGCCCGGGCGCGCTGCCGATGCCGCTTCAGAGCATCATCAGCCGCGATGCCTTCAACGCGATCGACCGCGCGGCGGAGGCCGGCAATGCCAAGGCGCGGGATCTGGTCAGCTATTTCGTCGGCCAGGGCGTCGGGCTGATCGACAGTGTGAAGTCAGCAGGCGCCGTGGTGCAGGAGTTCAAGGAAGACTTTGCCGAAGCCGTCGAACACATGAATGCGCTGGTGGCGGAGTAGTCGCCTGCGGCCCATCCTTCGAGGCTTGGCCAGCAGCGCAGATGCGCCGCTGGCCTCGCACCTCAGGATGACGCTTTACCCGTAGCCGTCACCCTGAGGCGCCGTAGCGTAGCGGAGGCCTCGAAGGGCGGCGGCGTGGTCAAGATCTCGAATGTGAAGCAAGAATGACAAAATCTCCTACCTCCCCTGACCACATTCCCGTCATCGCCGGCGTCGGCGAGATCGTCGACCGCCCGAAGGAGATTACGGACGGACTCGAGCCGCTCGACCTGCTCGAACAGGCGCTGCGCCGCGCCGAAGCGGATGCCGGCGCGAAGCTGCTCGGCGAGGTGCAGTCGCTCGACGTCGTCAACTTCCTGAGCTGGCGCTATCGTGATCCGGAAAAACTGCTGGCGCAGCGGCTCGGAATCGCGCCTTCACATTGCTATTACGGCCCGGTCGGCGGCGAGAGCCCGATCCGCTACATCCACGAGGCGGCCCAGCGCATTGCGCGCGGCGAATGCAGCGTTGCCGCGGTGTGCGGCGCGGAGGCGCAGTCGACCGCGACCAAGGCCGAACGTGCCGGCGAAAAGCTGCCGTGGACGCCGTTTGCGCATGACGTCGAGGAGCCGAAGCGCGGTGCTGCGTTCCAGAAGCCGCTGGCGGTGAAGCTCGGCGTGTTCCGGCCCGTGACCGTCTATCCGTTCTATGAGGCGGCCTCCTCCGCGCATTGGGGCCAGACGCCGCGCGAAGCCATGGCGGAGTCGGGCACGCTGTGGTCGCGCTATTCGGAGGCCGCGGCGCAAAATCCCAACGCCTGGCTACAACGGCGCTTTGCGCCGGACGAGATCACGACGCCGACTGCGGATAACCGCCCGATCGCCTGGCCCTATACAAAACTGATGGTGGCCAATCCCATGGTCAACATGGGCGGCGCGCTGCTGCTCACCAGCCTTGCCACGGCGCGTGCAGCCGGCATCGCGGAGGACAAGCTGGTGTATCCGCTGGGTGGAGCATCAGCGGAAGAGCCGCGCGACTATCTCTTGCGCGACCAGTTCTATGAAAGCCATCCGCAGAACACGGTGCTGAAGGCGGTGGCGGATCTCGCCGGTGGTGACGGCAAGAAGTTCGACGCGATCGAGCTCTACAGCTGCTTTCCTTGCGTCCCGAAGATGGCGCGGCGGACGCTCGGCCTTGGCGCCGACGTGCAGCCGACCGTGACCGGTGGGCTCACCTTCTTCGGCGCGCCGCTCAACACCTATATGACGCATGCGGCCTGCGCGATGGTGCGGCGCCTGCGCGACGGCGCAAGGCTCGGTCTGCTCTACGGACAGGGCGGCTTCGTCACCAAGCATCATGCATTGGTGGTCTCGAAGATGCCGCCGCGCGAGGCGATGGCGCAGGAGACCAGCGTGCAGGCCGAGGCCGATCGCAACAAGCGCGCCGTGCCAGAGTTCGTCACCGAGGCTGGCGGCAAGGGCAAGATCGAGAGTTTTACCGTGCTCTATGGCCGCGGCGGCGATGTCGAGCATGGCGTGGTGATGCTGCGCACGGCAGACGACCACCGCACGTTGGCGCGGATTCCGGCGGGCGACAGCGCGACGCTGGCGCATCTGCTCGATATGGAACGTACGCCGGTCGGCTCGCTCGGCGAGATCACGATGACCGCCGACGGCGTGCCGGAGTGGCGGGTTGGTTGATCTCCCTCTCCCCGTACTTACGCAGGGCTGTCCCGGGAAAATCACACATAGATGAGCTCCAGCTGGTCGAGAGAGAACCTGGGCTTTGGCTTGCTGGGATTGACTGGCGGAGGCTTGTC
>NZ_JADPKQ010000172.1:0-5874 GCF_023074015.1 Bradyrhizobium sp. 142 | reverse complement strand
CGTCAATCTTCCAGAGTCGAAAATCCTTGCTCATAGCCCCGCAAAGAATCAGACTCGCCCCAGCTTGACCAGCGACTACTTGGACAGGCTCCTAGCTAGCGGATCCCGAGGCTGCCGAGACTAGCGCCGCGCCACCAGCACGCCGAGCAAAAACGCCACCATCAGCGCTGGCAGCGGGGCCTCGCGCACCATGCCGCGAAGGATGTCCGGCCAGTGCTGCTCCGGGACGAGGCTTGGAGACCTGACCTCGGCCATCGGCGTCATGCCCCACTCCGAGGCAAGGTCGGCGATCTCCGTCGCGGCGAGCCGCTCGCCGTCGCGGATGCGGAAGGCGACGGCCTCGGACCGCTCGCGCGGCGCGAGCGCCATCAGCGTCGCGATGGCCGCGCGCAACGTCATCTCGCCGTAGCCGTGCAGCCGCACCGCCTCCTCGGGGCCGGACGTCATGCGAAATCGTCTCTCACGATGCGAAATGGTGCGCGATGGTGAAGGCCGCCGTCGCGCACAGGATCAGCGTGGAAACCGCGCCGGTCACGCCGCGCGCGAGGTGGGCTCGCGTCAGGTTTCTGGTCATGATTTTGCTCCATGCTCGCGCTGGCAATGGCGGCCGCGGATGTTGGTTCCTCCGTCCCCACGCGAATCGCGGCGCCCGTCTACTTCCGCAGCAGCTCGCTCAACGCCGCCGTCGCCTCGGCGCAGCGGATCTCGTCGATCTCTCGCGAGAGGTTGAGCGCACCTGATTTCAGTGCCTCGACGTTCCGGTTTTGCGGGTGCTCGCGCTCGAGCTGACCCAGCCGCTTGTTGAGATCGTCCAGCCTGGACTGCAATTGCTCGACGCTGGCGGTCCCGTTCACCACCCACACCCGTTGTGCACGCATCGTAGTTCCCCTGATAGTCTCACGGCGTTGTGAGCGGGGTTCGTGGCGGCAATGGGAGTTTCTTTTGTCCGGCGTCTGACGGACGGGAACCGTTGCAGATTGGCAACGCGAAAGCGAGGCCTCGCATTGCCAATCTGTACCCCAAAACGCTTCGCATCAGGCGGCGCGTGGCCATCCGGTCGGTCGGCTCGAAAGCCGGCTTTCCAGGATCGCGATGCTGACCTGAAGATTGTCGCGCCGGGCCCGCAGGTTCTGAGCGAGCAAGGGATAGGCAAGGTTGTTCGGGTCGGAGATTCCGGCCTTGCGCTCTTCGTCGCGGATATCGGCATCGAGCAGTTGCGTGCGCCAGCGCAGATCGGAAATCAGCGCATGGAGCTGTGTCGGCATGGTCGCTTCGAAACGGGACGTCGGCTGCATGTGATCGCCTCACTTTGAGACAGACCCACGGCGGGTCTGGGAGATTGACCGCAGTGGAGCAAGCAGAATGCCAGCTTGGGGCCGGGCAGCGGGCCTGCCATGCCGCTTCTATGGGATGGCGCGGCCGTCACATCGGCCGTACACTCTGCTCATTGCAGATTTTTCATTTGTGTTTGTGAGGCAGCATTATGTCGAGTGCGATGAAATTGATCGTTGGGGGTTACACCCGCTTGAAGGACCGTCAGTCGCTGGAGCAGTTGGTGATGCACCGGCGGCGCCTGGTCGCTGATCTGAAGGCGGCGACGGGCTTCGAGTGCGGGTCGTCAATCGCGCAGATCGATGAGGATATCGCCTTGATCGAAGCGGGCCTGCGGACCCTGTCGGGGCCGATCGGCGGTTGATGCGTCGCGCGCCGGAGGTCGTCACCTCCGCGCCATCAGCACCCCCATCAGGAACGCGACCGTGAGCGCCGGCAGCGGCGCCTCGCGCACCATGCGGCGGACGATATCTGACCGATGTCGGCCCTGCGATTTGATGTCGGCCGCCTGCGCGATGCCCCAGTCGGATGCGAGTTCGGCAATCTCGCGCGGCGCCAGCCGCGAGCCGTCGCGAACGCGGAAGACCGCGGCGTCGGCGCGGTCGCGCGCCGGCACGGCCATCAGCGTTGCGACCGCGGTGCGCAGCGTCATCTCGCCATAGCCTTGCAGCCTGACCGATTCCTCGGGGTCCGATGTCATGCCAACGTTTCCCCTTACAGCGCGAAATGATACGCGGCGCCAAATGCGATCATCGTGCAGACGACCAGCGCCGAGATCGCGCCGGTCACGCCGCGCGCAAGTCCCGCTCGTGTCAGATGTCTGGCCATGTTGCGCTCCTCGCTTTGTGAAACAATCGAGGCCGAAGCATCTGGTTCCTCGCCGCCCTCCAATTCGGGTGAGTTGGGGTTTTGTGCGGCGAAAACCCGGCTGGGTAACGGCCATCGGGGCGAGCCGCCGGCTGTGTCGATTGTAATGTCGGGGGGATCGCCCAAGCTTCGCAGGGACGGGCAGTGGTGCGTTTTGGGCACAAATTCGTCCCTGAACACGGGGCGCGGGCAGGCACGCACTACCAAGCGTGCCAGTTCGACGATGCGTAGATCAAACCTAAGGGTAATAGGCAAAAGTCAGTGCGTTTCGTCGAGCAAGGGGCGGACATTCCGGATGAGTTGATCCGGGCTGTCACCGATGGAAGCGCAACGTTCCTCTGCGGCGCTGGCGTCTCGTTCCGCGTCAACTTGCCGTCGTTCAAAGTGCTGACTGAACGCGTCTATGCGCGGCTTGGCGAAGCGCCGGACGATGAACCTGCCGAGCGCAATGCCATCGAGAGCAAGGAATATGATCGAGCATTGCGTTCGCTAGAGAAGCGCACCCACCGGCCAGGAACGCCGTCGCGCGTGCGTGACGCGGTCGCCAATGAACTAGCTCCGCCCGTCGCCGCGTTTCCTGACCACCTCGCGCTGCTCCAGCTTTCACGCGATGGTGATGGCCGTCCGCGCTTGCTCACCACGAATTTTGACACGCTTTTTGAACGGGCGGCGCGCGATGCAGGGATGCTCAACGTGCCCAGTTATGCAGGCGTATCGATGCCACGCGCCGGTGGTGAGCGCGACCACGGCATTCTGCATCTTCATGGAAGGATCGCGGACGATACGTTGAATTTGGAACCCACCGACTTGATCCTGACCAGCGCCGACTTCGGCGAGGCATATCTGCGAAGCGGATGGGCATCGCGCTATATCGAGGACCGCATGCGCCTCGGCACCTTGGTGCTAGTCGGATACGGCGCGGAAGACGCCGCGATGCGTTTGCTGCTTGAAACGCTCGATGCCGACCGCGACCGCTTTCGCGATCTACATGATATTTATGCACTTGAGAAAGGAACGAAAGGATCAGCGTCAATATGGAAGGCAAAGGGTATCAAGCCGATTGAGTTTACCGGTTACGATGCCATCTACGATACGCTCTCGGAATGGGCACGATATGCTATGCAACCGGTCGAATATCGGCGTGCGCGCGTTCAGGGCATTTTGGGAACGGCACCGGTGGCTGGCTCATGACCGAGAATGCGAAGCCAAAATCGGCCAACAAAAAAACACCTGCCGACGCGACCCCATTCGAGCGTGAACAGTTGCGCTTTTTTCTCTCGGGCGGTGACCTCGCTGCGACGCTTTCTGAGTTCAATCCGTCACTGGCATGGCTGCCCTTACTGTCGGAGATGAAACTCATTCAAAGCGAAAGGCAGCTAATAGCATGGGTCGAGCGCAATTTCGCTGACATGGACGCGGTGCGCGATGTTGTCGCCAACATTCATTTTTTTGGACGAGAAACAGCAGACTTCCTCGAATTTCGCTTGAACGCTCAGAGCGCTGATTTGCCGCCGCTGTTGCTTAAGAGCTGGGCTCTGATTATCCGTCACATGCGCACGGCTAAGGCGGGCTTTGCTCACAACGAGTGGTTCGAAATCGCACCGCAGCTGAAGCGTGGAGATCATTCGGCTCCTTTGATTGAGCGGCTCGCCAACGTGCTGCGCCCGAAGCTGAAGGTTGGGAAACGTTTCTCATGGCGCGATACCGCTGAAGATGAAGTGCTGGAACGTCCCTCTGATCTAATGGCGATTGATTATGAAGTCGACGATGGCGTGCAGTCGGATGACGTTCTCGCGGCCTGGCCCAAGAACTCAGAGCCTGAAATCGACGAAATTCTTCTTACGCAGTTGACCGCAGCGCTCAGCGGGGCGTTGGCGGATGCAACAGATGCTGGCGTGGAGGCCAACGAAGGCTACAGCACATCGGACACCGATGTTCCTTCGGTCGCGCACCATGGTCAGAACGAGTATCGCTCCGGCTTTCAAACAATCGTTCGGGTGATGGCCGAAATCTGGACGAGGCTGGCGGAAAAATCCAGTGGCAAAGCTCTCGCCGTCGCAGAGCGCTGGCGGGATAGCCCGTTCCGCCTTGTACGACGACTGGCGATGTTTGCCTTCGCAGATCCGGCCATCCCGGCTCACGTCGCGGCAGACTTTCTGATCGGCATTCCCCTTGGAGAACTCTTCCTTACGCATTCCAGCGTTGAGGCCTATCGCCTGATCCGTGCGCGTTGGAGCGATTTTCCAACAGACAAGCAGCAGCAAATTCTTCTGCGGATTTGCGAGGGGCCGCCACGGAGTTGGTTCCGGGAAGGCCCAGACGTCGGTCGTCATATTGATCGGAGCCGCTACGAACTTCTCTCTGACATGGTTCGGGACGGCGTCGATATCGGACCCGAAGCTGGGAAACTGTTGGTAGAAATCCGTGAACGTTGGCCGCAATGGGAGCCAAAGCCAGCGGAGGAAGCCGGATTTCACGTTTGGCAGGAAAGCGGCGATAGCAAACTCAGCGATGACACCGATAGACTTAAGGATGTTGCCGACGGCGAACTTGTTGCAGAGGCGAGGAGAATTGCCGCGACGGCGGCTTTCATGGAGGAAGATAGGTGGCACGGCCTCTGTCTTAGCGATCCGGATCGTGCTTTGCGAGGGCTGGATGCTGCCGCGATCAAGGGAGATTGGCCGAAGGACTATTGGGAACAATTACTTCGGTCGCGCAAAAATTATGCGGATGTCGAGACCGAGCAGAGGATTGCAGAGCGGCTGTTGCAATGGCCAACTAATAGTTTCGGCACGATTGCGACCGCAGCTTCCTCGTGGCTGGAAGCCCATGCAAAGACGCTTTCCGACACTTTGTTGTGGCCGCTCTGGGACCGCATCGCCGATGCGACGTTGATCGAGACGCCGGGGGCCGAAGATGCGTGACTTATTTACCGACGCTATAAATTCTCCACCCGGACGGCTTGCGGAGTTGGTGCTCGGCAAGATCACCAAGGGGCAGCATGGGAGCGAACTTTCGGATGACGTTCGCTCACGGCTTGATCGGCTTATCGATGCGCCTGGTGACGCTGGATTGCTTGCGCGCGTCCGTCTTGCCCGTGATGTGCCTTTCCTATTCGAACATGCGCCGAATTGGACGACATCCCGAATTGTCCCGCTTTTTGATTGGGCGTCCCCCGACGCAGCCAGCGTTTGGTCGGCACGCAAATACTCAAGTTACATCGGGTCGCCGAAGCTGTTCGGTCTTATCAAACAACCATTTTTGCAAATGTTTGGCCGTAGTGACATGGAGGCGCAAGACCTCGAAAAGTTCGCGGAATGGCTGACGACGATATTGATCGTCAACCATGCTAAGGCTGCGGGCTATCCATTGCTTGATACCGAAGCAAGGTCGGCTTTACGCAAGGCCGGCGGGAGATCGCTGTCCAGCGTGGGTCACCGCTTGGCTGTCGAAATGCAGAGTGCCAAGTCGGAAGAAAAGATCGCGCGTTGGCAGAATGTGGTAGGACCAGTCTTTCGAGGGATTTGGCCGCTCGATGTCGAGTGTCCGTAGCGGGTGAAGATGTCGTACTTTTGTAGCTCGTGATCTGTCGCCTTCGTTGTGGAGGTGGAGCGGAGCCGGAAGGCGTGGACGGTTCCGCCGAGATGGTCATGCCACGGATACTGCCGCCGGGTT
>NZ_JADPKQ010000209.1:0-74242 GCF_023074015.1 Bradyrhizobium sp. 142 | reverse complement strand
GGTAGGTTACCGTTCCTCCTCCCCGCAAGCGCAGGGCAATCGCATATGGGTGCACGATGCGGCGACATCGGCAGTGGGCTCCCTCTCCCGCTTGCGGGGGAGGGTTGGGGTGGGGGGTGTCTCCGCGTCGGGATTATTGAGATTGGGGAGGATATCCCGCCGTGGCGAGAGCCCTCACCCGCCGCGCGCGGGACGATGCTTCGCATCGCCCGGGGCGCGTCGGCCTCTCCCGCAAGCGGGAGAGGCGGAACAAGCCCGCGGACAATCCGCGTGAAATCCATATGCGATTGCCCTGCGCTTGCGGGGAGGAGGAACGGTATCTATCGTGGTGGTCGCGAACAACGCCGAGCGGCTATGTGCGTCACGCGAGCCACACCTCACCTTGCCGTCATCTGTCCTTAGGAACAGTCGCGTGCGCCGAGATGTTGTGTCATATGAACCCGTCGGCATCGACATCGCCGATGTTACCGATTCGAGGATTTCTCCATGCGCCTGCCGTTCCTGACCCTCACTGCGATCTTCATGCTGCTTGGCGCAGCGGATGCCAGCGCGCAGAGGTACGATCCGGCCTATCCCGTATGCATGCACCGCTACACCGGCGGCGGCTTGGGTGGCGGGGGCGGTGACTATTATGACTGCTCCTTCACCTCGTTGCCGCAATGCCGTGCCACAGCGTCGGGCCTTGCCGCGACCTGCGACCTCAATCCCTATTACGCCTTCAACGAACAGCCGCCGCCCCGCCGGCGTCACAAAAAGGTGCAGCAGTAGCGGTAGGCGATGCGGTTTCCGGAAACAGGTTTGATGCATCGCTCAGTGGGCCTGATGTGACTGCCGGTGCGGTGCTCATGGCCGCGCCGTCTCACGCGCAGACGCCGCGCTTGCGGCACAGAAAAGGAGCGCCGGGTAATCGTCCCCGGGGCATCGGTCCACCTTGCGAGCAGATGCCGCGCGCTATTCCTTCTTGATTCCCGACAGCTCCACCACCTTGCGCCAGCGCTCGGTTTCCGCGGTCAGCATGCCGCCGAACGCGTTGGCGTTGCCGTGCAGCGGGATCGCGCCGAGCGCGGCGACGCGAGCCTTGATCTCGGCGTCGGAGAGTGCAGCGTCGATCTCGCGATTGAGGAGATCGATGATCTCGCGCGGCGTGTCGTGCGGCGCGCCGACGCCGTAGAACCAGCTTGTCTCGCAACCGAGGAGCGTCTCGGCGATCGGCGGCACGTCCGGCAGGATCTCCGAGCGCTCGCGCGTGGTGACGCCGAGCGCGCGCAGCTTGCCGGCGCGCACCAGCTCGAAGGATGAGGTGACGTTGTCGAACATGCCCTGGATCTGGCCGCTCATCACGTCGGTCAATCCCGGCGCCGAGCCGCGATAGGGCACATGGGTGAACTGGACGCCGGCCATCGACTTGAACAATTCACCGGACAGATGCAGCGAGGTGCCGATGCCGGAGGAGGCGATCGACATCTTGCCGGGATTGAACTTGGCATGGGCGATGAAGTCGGCAACCGACTTCACCGGCAAATCGTTGTTGACGACCAACACCAGCGGAATGCGCGCGACGCCCGCGACCGGCGCGATGCCCTTGGCGAAATCGTATGGCAGCGCCGGATCGAACGAGGCGTTGATCGCGTTCGCGGTCGAGGTCAGCAGCAGCGTATAGCCGTCCGGTGCGGAGGTGATCACCGCCTGCGTGCCGATATTGCTGCCGGCGCCGGGCTTGTTCTCGACGATGAAGGTCTGGCCGAGCCGGTCGGACAGGCGCTGGCAGAGCAGCCGCGACAACACGTCGGTGGCGCCGCCCGGTGCGTGCGGCACCACCCACTTCACGCTGCGCGAGGGATAGGAAGGGTTGCCGATGGCAAAGGCGCGCGGTGCGGCGAGCGCGGCGGCGGCACAAGTGGCGGTCCGAAGGAAATGTCGCTTGGTGATCATGGTCTGCATCCGATTCACCTCGCCCCGCTTGCGGGGAGAGATCGGCGCGAAGCGCCGGGTGAGGGGGAGCCTCCGCGAGTCGTCCGTCACGGAGATTGTGGAGACTCCCCCTCACCCTGACCATCTCCCCGCAAGCGGGGCGAGGGGACATGCGCAGCGTGCCGGATGACCGGCTTTGCTATCGCAAGAATCGCGCCACGCCGCACGCCGTTCCCGTCGACTTGGTAAAGTATGACTAGCGTTAATCGGGAGCTAACCGAGTTTTACCTTGTCTCTTAACATCTGGGCAGGGCGCACGGAGCTAAACTGCCGGGACCAGCAGACACGTTCCGAAAGAATGGACGGCATGACCACCGGCGTCATCGAACAACCGAAGGCTGTGTGTGCGCCGTCGGCTTCAAAAATCTGGCTGAAGGCGATCGAGCTCACCGCGCGGATCGAGACATTGCCGGGCCGGCTGTTCGCCGACGTCGTCGACGATTGGGCGCGGCGCCAGCCCGATCGGGCTGCGTTGATCACCGATGACGCAAGCCTCGACTATGAAGGCCTGTCGAAGCGCATCAACCGCTATGCACGCTGGGCGCGCTCGGTCGGCGTCGCCAAGGGCGACACTATCGGCCTGATCATGCCGAACGGCATCGATTACGTCGCCGCCTGGCTCGGCATCAGCCGGGTCGGCGGCGTGGTGGCGCTGATCAATACAAAGCTCGTGGGGCCTTCGCTCGCCCATTGCATCGATGTCGCAAAGCCGTCGCACCTTATTGTCGCGCACGGGCTGACCGAGACGCTGGGCGGCGCGTTGCCGCATCTGAAGACGGACGCAAAAATCTGGATCCACGGCGATGCGCGAAGCGAGCGCGCGATCGATGTCGCGCTCGCAGCACTCGACGACGGCCCGCTCTCGCCGGACGAGCATGGCGGCGTCACCATCGACGACCGTGCGCTGCTGATCTACACGTCCGGCACCACGGGCCTGCCCAAGGCCGCCAGCATCAGTCACCGCCGCATCCTCAATTGGGGCTTTTGGTTCGCCGGCCTCACCGGCGCGACCCCGCAGGACCGGCTCTACGATTGCCTGCCGCTGTTCCATTCGGTCGGCGGCATCGTCGCGCCGTGCAGCATGCTCGCAGCCGGCGGCGCGGTCGTGATCGCGGAAAAATTCTCGGCGTCGAATTTCTGGCATGACGTCGTGCGGCACGATTGTACGCTGTTCCAGTATATCGGCGAGCTCTGCCGCTATCTGCTGAAAGCGCCGCCGTCGGAATACGAGAATCGCCACCGCCTGCGGCTCGCCTGTGGCAACGGCCTGCGCGGCGACATCTGGGAGGATTTCCAGGGACGTTTCGCCATTCCTCGCATTCTCGAATTTTACGCCGCAACCGAAGGCAACTTCTCGCTGTTCAACGTCGAAGGCCAGCCCGGCGCGATCGGCCGGATTCCGCCGCTGCTCGCGCACCGCTTCCCCGCCAGCCTCGTCAGACTCGATCCTGACAGTGGTGCTCCGCTGCGCAATGAAGATGGACTTTGCATTGCCTGTGCGCGTGGCGAGGCCGGCGAGGCCATCGGCCGCATCGGCACGGCGGATCAGGGCGGCGGCCGCTTCGAGGGCTATACCGATGCCGGAGAGACCGAGAAGAAGGTCTTGCGCGATGTCTTCGCCAAGGGCGATTCCTGGTTCCGTACCGGCGATTTAATGCGGCTCGATGACAAGGGCTTCTTCCACTTCGTCGATCGCATCGGCGACACCTTCCGCTGGAAGGGCGAGAACGTCGCGGCATCGGAGGTCAACGACGTCGTGCGCGATTTCACCGGTGTGGTCGACGCCACCAGCTATGGCGTCGGCATTCCCGGCGCGGACGGCCGGGCCGGCATGAGCGCGATCGTGGTGAACGAAGGCTTTGATATCGCTGCGCTGCCTGCGCATCTGGCGCAGCGGCTGCCGGCCTATGCGCGGCCCGTCTTCGTTCGCATTTCGCGCGAGCTCGACGCGACCGAGACGTTCAAGCAGAAGAAGGGTGAGTTGGCACGCGAGGGCTTCGACCCGAACGAGATCTCTGATCCGCTGTTCATGGCCGAGCCGAAATCCGGCGCCTATGTCGCGCTGGACGCAGAGATATATACGCAGATCGTGGACGGGTCGATGAGGCTGTAGCCGCACGAAATTCCGGAGATAGGTCCAATTTTATCTGAATTGTCCAAGAGCCCATTTACTTCTGTCGGGTAAACAAGCGGCCATGGGCGGCGGTCATCAAGAACCGCCGCAACACGAACGATCGATAACAGAACAAGAAGCGAGGCAGCCATGTCGGTAAGGTCTAAGGTTATTGAAGCGATCCAACAGATCGCCAAGGAACAGCACGTCGCGCTTCCCGAACTTTCGGACGACCTGTCGCTGCACGAGACGGGCTTCGATTCGCTCGCCTTCGCGATCCTGGTCGCGCGGCTGGAGGACGAGACCGGCGTCGACCCCTTCACCATTTCCGAGGACGCGGCGTTTCCCGCCACCGTGGGCGATTTCGTGCGGGCCTACGAAAATGTCCCCGCGTGAGATCTTTGCGCTCCGCGACCATCTCGGCGCGGAGCTGACGGGCCGCACCCTGTCGGATGCGCACACGAGCGTGTCGCTGACCGATATCCTGTCGCAGACCGTCCTGGGCGGCCGCCTTCGCGAGCTGTCGGGCCGCGCGGTATTGTTGAAGCTGTCCGACCAGCTCCGGTCGGGCCTTGCCATGATCGAGCTCGACGGCATCGCCCGTCGCATGCTGCTGTGTCCGCCGGATCTCAACCCGGCGCATCTGGACGCGTTGATCGCCGATGCCGGAATCGACGCCGTCGTCACCGACGAGCCGGATCGCTGGACTGACACCGGCGTTCCGCTGGTCGTCACCGCACAATTGCCGCTCGTACCAACAATTTCCGCTCAAACCGAGCGCGGCACTGAATGGCTGATGCTGACCTCGGGCACGTCGGGTGTGCCGAAGATCGCCGGGCATACGCTGGAAGCGCTCACCGGCGCCATCGTTGGCGAAGGCTCCGCGCGCGGTCCGGCGCCGGTGTGGGCCACGTTCTACGACATTCGCCGCTATGGGGGCCTGCAAATCTTCCTCCGCGCCATCCTCTGCGGCGGCTCGATGGTGCTGTCCGACCCGCATGAGGCGCTCGCCGATCACGTTGCTCGGCTCAATGCGCGCGGCGTTTCACACATCTCCGGCACGCCCTCGCATTGGCGCAAGCTGTTGATGAGCGGTTCGGCCGCGCACTTCGCTCCACGTTACGTCCGTCTCTCCGGCGAGATCGCGGATCAGGCGGTGCTCGACGGCTTGAAGGCGGCATTTCCGGGATCGTCGATCGGCCACGCCTATGCCTCGACCGAGGCCGGCGTCGGCTTCGCCGTGAATGACGGGCTGGAGGGCTTTCCGGCCGATTATCTCGGCAATCGCACCGGCGTCGAGATGAAGGTCGTCGACGGATCGCTCCGCATCCGTTCGAGCCGCAGCGCGCACGCCTATATCGGCCGCGACGCGTCTGCGCTCACCGACGATGACGGGTTCGTCGACAGCGGCGACGTGGTCGAGCTGCGCGGCGACCGCTATTACTTCGTCGGCCGCCGTGGCGGCATCATCAATATCGGCGGGTTGAAGGTTCATCCCGAGGAAATCGAGGCGGTGATCAATCGTCATCCCGACGTGCAGATGTCGCGGGCGAAATCGCGGAAGAGCCCGATCACCGGCGGCATCGTGGTCGCCGACGTGATCCTCGTCGATGGTACCGATCCGGCGCGGGCGAAAGATATCCGCGAGCAGATCGTCCAGCAGTGCCGCGCGCAGCTCGCTTCACACAAGGTGCCGGCGGTGGTCCGCTTCGTCGAGGCGCTCGACGTCACCCCGGCCGGCAAACTGGCGCGCACCGATGCATAACGTCCTCGTCACCGGCGGCAGCCGCGGCATCGGCCTTGCGATCGGCAAGCGCCTGGCCGGCGCCGGCTACAACGTGATCGCGGCGGCGCGGCGCGAGAGCGAGGAGCTCAAGGCCGCGATCGCCGAGTCCGAAGGACACCTGCATTTCCGGGCCTGCGATCTCGCTGTGATCGATGCGATCCCGGCTTTTGCGAAGCTCATCCGCGAAGAATTCGGCGCGATCTATGGCCTCGTCAACAATGCTGGCCTCGGCACCGAAGGCCTGCTCGCCACCATGCACAATTCCGAGATCGAGGCGCTGGTCCAGCTCAACGTGTTGTCGCCGATCATTCTCACCAAATACGTCGCGCGGCAGATGATGGCGGACGGTGCGGGCCGCATCGTCAACATTTCATCCATCATCGCGACGACGGGCTACAACGGCCTCTCCGTCTACGGCGCGACCAAGGCTGCCGCCACTGGCTTCACCCGCTCGCTCGCGCGCGAGGTCGGCAAGCTCGGCGTCACCGTGAACGCGATCGCACCCGGCTTCATCGACACCGAGCTCACGCACAATCTCTCCGACGAGGGACGCAAGCGCATCGCCGGCCGCAGCGCACTGCGCCGTTTGCCGGACACGGACGACGTGGCGCGCATGGTGGAATATCTCCTGGGCGAAGGCGGCCGCAACGTGACCGGCACCGTGTTCACGATCGATGCGGGCAATACGGCGTGATCGGAACTCCGCCGCCGCAATTGAGTTGATCCGGCCCAATGACATCAAGCCGGATTTGGTCGTAAGATGCGCCGCAATCGATTGGGTTACGTCAATCGATCTGCCCCAATCGCCAGGGAGCAGCCCATGAAGATGTCGAGCATGACCGCTTCGAACGTGATCGCCAATCGCGGCCGCATCGAGCAATCCGCCGCGAAACCGGCCGACGTCCACTGCCCGCCAATGACGCATCAGAATTCCGGCGATCATGGCCATGAGATGTATCCGCAGCAATTCGTGCGGCTCGTGGGGTGCCACGCTGTATCGGCGCCCTCGCTGGGCAAGCGTCAGGACGAGAAGCTGCACTAGCGCGTATCGGCGCTCACGGTTCGTGCTTCGCCAGATCAATCCGTTCGTGTGAAAACTCCGGCGGTCCCTCGGTGAGGCGGCGAATGCGGCGCTCGCGTTCGCGCGGCGGCAATGCGGGATCGAGCAGCCGGTCGATCTCGTGCACTGCGATCTCTTCGAGTCTGGTGGCGTCCGATGCGGTCGCCGTGTGGGGTGCTGCCGATGCCGCGGGCGCAACTCTCAACCCCATTTCGACCAGCTTGCAGATTGCATCCGAACGGGTCAGATGATGCGCTTCGGCCCAGGCGTCGACGGCCGAGGTCAATCCTTCGGGCATCTTCACCGCGCTGACGGCGTCGAGCCCCGTGCGCCGGCGCAGCGGGGAGCCAGAATCCTTGTTGCCGAAGTCGGACACCTCGATCATCCCGCTAGAGGTCTGAATGATCCAATCGTAGCTGCGATCGCCGGGCCATTGTTTGATGCCGATCAATGACGAAGTGCGGCAACCCGGCGCGGCGTGACCTTGTTGTCCACCTTCATTTCGGCCAATGATCGGGACTATGACGGGCGCGCCGGCGGGCGAACCCGGATCGATCCTGCCACGTACCTGTTTCGGACGCGCTTCCCAATCATACGGCATCATCCGATGACACCAGGCGAAACCTTCTACGGCGCTATTCCCGTCTTCCGTGGCTTCACCAGCCTGATGGATCCCAAGCTCTATTCGCCGCTGCCTGACGACTGGACCATCGGTGTCGCCGACATCGTCGATTCGACCAAGGCGATCGCGGCGCAGCGTTACAAGGCGGTCAACATGGCGGGCGCCGCAGTGATCGCGGCGGTGACGAATGCGCTGGAGGGACGGGAATTCCCGTTCGTGTTCGGCGGCGACGGCGCGAGCTTTGCGGTCGCGCCCGGCGATTTCGAACGTGCCCGCGAAGCGCTGGCCGCGACCGCGACCTGGGTGCGGGAGGATCTCGATCTGAAGATGCGCGTCGCGCTGGTGCCGGTGAGCGCCATTCGCGCGCAGGGCCTCGACGTGCGCGTCGCGCGCTTCGGTCCGTCGGCGAACTTGTCCTATGCGATGTTCTCTGGCGGCGGACTGGGCTGGGCCGATGCGGCGATGAAGCGCGGCGAGTTCGCAGTCACGGAGGCACCAGCCGGCTCGCAGCCCGATCTTTCGGGGCTGTCTTGCCGTTTCGAGGAGATTCCTGCCTCGCGCGGATTGATCCTGTCGGTGCTGGTGGTGCCGGCGCGCGGTGCCGAGGCGCAAGCGTTCCGGAAGGTGATCGAAGATGTCATCCATCTCGTCGAGCGCAGCCCCGATGCCGGTCGGCCGGTGCCGTCGCAGGGGCCGCCGCTGAAATGGCCGCCGCAGGGGCTGGAATACGAGGCGCGGGCGAAGCGAGGCCGCTCGCTGTTGCAGCGGCGCGTCGGCGTGCTGGCCTACACGTTGTTCGTCTATCTCATCGTGCGCTTCGACATCAAGATCGGCGGCTTCGTGCCCAAGCTGTATACGCGGCAGGTGGTCGAAAATTCCGACTTCCGCAAATATGACGACGGCCTGCGCATGATCCTGGACTGCACCCCCGAACTCGCGCGCGCGTTGAGCGATTGCCTCGCGGCAGCAGCGCGCGACGGCATCGTGCGCTACGGTCTCTACCAGCAGGACGCGGCGATGATGACCTGCTTCACGCCCTCGGCGCTGCGCAGCGATCACGTGCACTTCATCGACGGCGCGCGAGGCGGCTATGCCTCTGCGGCGACGGCACTGAAGGCAATGATGGCGAGCTAACGTCCGGCCCGCGTCCAGGTCTCGCCGCCGCAGAGCGCGCCGACGCAGCCCTCGACGCGCAGCGAATCCGCGCCAGTGACGGTGACGCTGCTCGCATAGGTACTCCCGTCGTCGGCGTTGTAGATCTGGCCGGACCATTTGCTCGTGCCCATGGGCTGCATGCCGCTGAACAGCGGCAATCCGATCATCAGGCGCCTGGCGAGCGCGGGATTGGGGTTCTTGCTGTCGGTCGCCGGCTGGCCGGTCGCAGTGTCGTGAGGCTCCCTTAGCCAGACGATGACGCCGCAGATGCCGCCGCCGCACTTGCTGATCTTCACGCGCGCATCGCCCGCCTGGGTTAGCCAGGTGCCACTCGCGTCAGTGCTCTGGGCGTAAGCGGGTGCGCCGGACAGCACGGCCAGAAAAACGGTCAGGACGGCGAATCTGAGTGTCATGGAGAGAGCCCCGGAATGGAGGCGCCTCCATAGCAGCCCGTCAGGATGGTGCAACGCTCGATTGAATCACATTTCTGCGCTCATTTGCCCCAGCGCACGAAGGCGACCGAGGCCGCGGTCGAGAGCCCGAATACGGCCATGGCGCCGCCGACCAGCGCGAACAAGGTCCAGGCCGGCGCCTGTGCCATGACGAGGCCGGTGCCGCCGATCGCCACGATCAGAAGTCGCGCGGTCGAGGCGAGCACGGGGCCGCCGACGCGCGCCGCGCCTTGCGAGGAGAAATACAGCGAGACGCCGATGCCGAAGAACATGAAGGCCGGGCCGGCCCAATGGAAATAGCTGGACGCGGCGGCGGTGACGCCAGGATCCCACGTGAAGAGCGACACCCACAGCGACGGAGCGATTGCGACGAGAAGGCCGACCAGGCCGACAGTGAGGCCAGAGGCCGTAGCTGCGGTCCAGGCAACTCGCCGCGCGCGCTGCAAGTGCCCGGCGCCGATCGCCACGCCGACCACCGGCACCGACGCGATGCCGAACGCGAAAGTGATCGGGATCAGCAGAAATTCCAGCCGCGAGCCGATGCCATAGCCGGCCAGCACCTCGGTGCCGAACGTTGCCAGGATCTTGGTGACGATCAGGATCGTGAGCACGGTCTGGAGCGGCGACAGGCAGGCGACCGCGCCGACCTTGAGAATGTCGAAAAACATTGCGCGCTCGAAATGGAACGCGCGGACATTCAGCGGCAGCCGGCTGCGGCCGGACAGCAGATACCACAGCAGGAAGACCGCGGCGCCGCTGAACGCAACCAACTGGCCAGCGGCGACCCCATGCATGCCGAATTGCGGCACGCCGAACAGGCCGAGCCCCAGCGTGCCGCCGAGCGCGACCTGCACCAGGCTTGCCCCGATCAGCGTCATCGAGGGCAGGCGCATGTCGCCGGTGCCGCGGATCACCGAGGCCAGCGTGTTGACGAGCCAGATCGCGATCGCGCCGGAGAACAGCACCTGGGAATAGCCGCAGGCTTCGTCGAGCACGCGTTCGCGGCCGCCGAGCAGCGCGAAGAAGCTGCGGCCGAAGGGGAGCATCATCGCGGTGAAGAACAGCCCGCCGCAGAGGCCGATGATGGCGGCATGCAGCGCCAGCGTCGCGGCGCCGTCGCGATTTCCCGCGCCGAGCGCGCGGCTGATCGCGGACGAAACGCCGCCGCCCATCGCGCCCGCGCTCATCATCTGCGTCAGCATCGCGAACGGAAACACCAGCGCGATTGCGGCCAGCGGCACGGTGCCGAGCCGGCCGATATAGGAGGTCTCGGCGATCGCAACCAGCGTGCTGCCCACCATCGCGATCATGTTGGGAAGCGCCAACCGCAGCAGCGTCGGCAGGATCGGCGCTGTCAGCAGGCTGGCGATGGGAGAGGCGACCGGTGCACGCGGCGGCACGGCGTCCAGGGAGGCGTCGATCGTCATGTGTCACCGGGCGGAGTATTGGATGATGCTCGACATATTATAGGGCAAGCGAGCCCCTGCGCCAGCCCTCACCTCACGCAGGGCTCACCAGGGCAGGCCGCATAGGTCGATGGTGCCCTGGCGCGGTGCGCGCACGATGTCGAACACGAAGGGAGCCATGTGGTCGAACCGGATCCGCCCCTCCGGCTGCTCGCAATAGATGTCGCCAGTGAAGGCGTGCCAGTTGCGGGCTTCATAAAACGCCACATTGTGCGGCTCGCAGAACAGGAGCGCGAAGCGCACCGCCTCGTTGGCCCTCATGGTGTGCACGGCTGCGTCGATCGCCATGGTCGCATAGCCGCGTCCGCGCTGATCTTCGCGGGTGCAGACCCCGCCGATGCCGCCGACATGGACATTGCGCCCGTTCCAGCTGATGGTGCGGAAATAGATGCCGACATGGCAGACGAGGCCGTCCTCGGGCGTCTCGATCAGCACGCGCAGATCGGCATTGGCCCATTTGACGTGAGCCCATGGCGGCTTCTCCGCCGCGGCGTCCCCCCAAACTGCGCTAAGGAGCGGCTCGGCGGTCGGCCAAGAGGCGTCGCCATTCAGGATGTCGATCTCGACGCTCATTGCTCAGTCTCTCGTATCTTCGGTTCGTGGCGCATTCGTTCTGTTATAAACGCTTCAAAGGCAATGATATTTTGCGGCGACCGGGCGAGGCTGGGTGATTGTCCGCCGCCTGCGACGATTTTATGCAATCCGGCCAAGCGTCCGCATCACCCGTTTGCGCAAATTGGCGGTATTTAACGGCCGCGGAACATTCTATAAGGGGTGATCGTTAAGCCTCGTTCCCCACCAGTTGCGGACAAGAACCATGACATTCACGCTGCCCCCTCTTCCTTACGCCTATGACGCCCTCGGGCAATTCATGTCGAAGGAAACGCTGGAATTCCACCACGACAAGCACCATCAGGCCTACGTCACCAACGGCAACAACGCGCTCAAGGGGACCGAATGGGAAGGCAAGTCCCTTGAGGAGATCGTCAAGGGCTCGTTCGGCAAGAACCCTGCCGTGTTCAACAATGCCGGCCAGCACTACAACCACATCCACTTCTGGAGCTGGATGAAGCCCAATGGTGGCGGCACCAAGCTGCCGGGCAAGCTCGAGAAGAAGATCAACGAGGACCTCGGCGGCTTCGAGAAGTTCAAGACGGACTTCCAGGCGGCCGGCGTCGGCCAGTTCGGCTCCGGCTGGTGCTGGCTCCAGGTCAAGAACGGCAAGCTCGAGATCTCCAAGACCCCGAACGGCGAGAATCCGCTGGTGCATGGCGCCACCCCGATCCTCGGCTGCGACGTCTGGGAGCACTCCTACTACATCGACTATCGCAACCGCCGTCCGGACTATCTGAAGGCGTTCGTCGAGAACCTCGTGAACTGGGAATACGTCGAGTCCCTGCTCGACAAGGCCTGAGTGAGCCATTCGATCATTCCGGGTTCGATGCATCGCACCGTCCCGGAATGCCAGTGAAAGGCATCGAAAAGGCGGTCGCATGCGCGGCCGCCTTTTTGCTGCGCATTCTCCAGCCCCCTGCATAGCCCTGCGCAAGGCGCGCATGGGGCCCTGTCATAGTTCCGTTTGCATCGGGGGCAGGGCCTCCTTAATCAAGGCTGGCATCCCTTCCCTCCGATCCAAGCCCCGTTGTCAGAACCCTTTTCGAAAGACCCGGCGCCTGCCGCGGACGCCGAGTCCGAGCCGCGGCCTGGGCGTGTGCGCAAGCCGATCGGCTGGTCGACACTGGTCATCGCCGCGTTGGTTGCGGTCAGTGCGGCGCTGGTCTGGCGGCGCGACGGCACCGACGGTGTGCTGGAGATCCTCACCCACGATCTGTCGCTGTTCGGCGGCATCCTGCCGCGCGTGCTGGCGGGCTGTCTGCTCGGCGCGTTCATCTCGGAAATCCTGCCGCACGAGAAAGTCTCGCGCTCACTCGGGCCGAAGTCCGGGCTGAAGGGGCTTCTGATCGGCACTGCCTTCGGCGCGATCCTGCCCGGTGGACCCTTCACCGCATATCCCGTAGCGAGCGCGCTGCTGGCGGTCGGCGCCGATTTCGGCGCCACCATTGCCATGGTCGTGAGCTGGACCCTGATCGGCTACGGCCGCGCCGTTGCATGGGAAATCCCGATCATGGGCGCCGATTTCACGCTGTGGCGCATCGTCATCTCGCTGCCGCTGCCGGTGCTGGCAGGCAGCCTCGGCCGCTTCGTCTATGTCCGGATGTATCCGAAGCCGGCGACGAAGGACGATGAGACGTGAGCGCCGCGCTTCTGATCGACATCCTGCTGTGGGGCTCGGTTTTCGGCGTCGGCCTGATCGCCTTTCGTCGCGGCCCTCCGGTGTTCAAGGCCTCGCTACGCGAAGGCTCGATGGACTTCATCAACATCGTGCCGCGGATTGCGTTGGGAGTGATCGGCTCCGGCTATATCGCCGCCATTATCCCGCAAGAGGTTATCACCGGCTGGCTCGGGCCGGACAGCGGCTGGCTCGGGGTCGCGACCGCCGTGGTCGCCGGCGCCGCTACACCGGGCGGCCCGGTGATCGGCTTCTCCATCGGCACAGTGGCGCTGAAATCCGGCGGCGGGGTGCCGCAGGTGGTTGCTTATGTCGTTGCCTGGGCACTGTTCGCTTTCCAGCGGGTCATTCTGTGGGAAATCCCGTTCATGCCAGCTCGGTTCGTCTGGTTCCGCTGCGCGGTCTCGGTCCCGTTCCCGTTCGTCGCCGCTGCCATCGCCATGGTGATCGGCAAACCCTGAGCTGGGCGTGGACAGGCGTAATGTTATATTATAACATCTCCAAATGGTTCCCGCCGCCTCGCATGCCCACCATCACGACCATTCCCACGCCCATTCGCATGGGCACGACCACGTGCATACCCATGTCCACGGTGCGACCTCTCCGCATCCGGCCCAGGCGGCGCCCTGGTCGATCCTGCGCATGACCATGGCCACGCGCCTTTCGGCCGCGATCGCGGTCTGCGCGGTGCTGTGGGGCATCGTCTGGGTGGCGATGAGGTGATCCATGGCAGCATTGCATTTCCACAACGTCACGTTCGGCTATGACCGGCATCCGGCCGTGCACCATCTCAACGGCGAGGTCGCGTCGGGCGCGCTGGTCGCCGTGATCGGCCCGAACGGCGCCGGCAAGTCGACGCTGCTGCGCGGCATCGTCGGCATCCTCAAGCCGCTCGATGGCAGCATTCATCTCGGCGAACGCGACTCCCGCGATATCGCCTATCTGCCGCAGAGCGCGGAGATCGACCGCAGCTTTCCAATCTCGGTGTTCGATTTCGTCGCCACCGGACTGTGGCGCGCGACCGGCCTGTTCGGCGGCATCGGCAAGGCCGCGCGCGACAAGATCCTGCATGCGATTGCGGGCGTCGGGCTCAACGGTTTCGAGAATCGTCCGATCGGCACGCTCTCCGGCGGGCAGATGCAGCGCGTGCTGTTCGCGCGCGTTCTGCTCCAGGACGCGAGCCTGATCGTGCTCGACGAGCCCTTCAACGCCATCGACAGCAAGACCACGATCGATCTGCTCGCGCTGGTGAAGCGCTGGCATGGCGAGGGCCGCACCGTGCTGGCCGCGCTGCACGATCTGGAGATGGTGCGCACGCATTTCAGCGAGACGCTGGTGCTGGCGCGCGGACCGGTGGCATGGGGCCCGACGGCGGAAGTTCTGACGCCGGAAAACCTGATGGTCGCGATGCGGATGTGCGAAGCGTTCGACGACAGCGCCGCGGCCTGCGCCGATGATGCGCGCTCGCAGGCGGCGTGACATCTGATGTTTCATGACGCGCTGATCGGCCCGTTCACCGAATTCGAATTCATGCGGCGCGCGCTCGCAGCCGTGATCGCGCTGTCGCTCGCCGGCGCCCCGATCGGCGTGTTCCTGATGTTGCGGCGGATGAGCCTCGTCGGCGACGCCATGGCGCACGCGATCCTCCCCGGTGCCGCCGTTGGTTTCCTGCTCTCCGGCCTCAATCTATTCGCGATGACGGCCGGCGGCCTGATCGCCGGCTTTGCGGTCGCGATCCTCGCTGGCGTAGTTTCGCGATCGACCGGGCTGAAGGAGGACGCCTCGCTTGCGACCTTCTATCTGGCCTCGCTGGCGCTGGGCGTCACCATCGTCTCGATCAAGGGTACAAACATCGACCTGCTGCACGTGCTGTTCGGCAACATCCTGGCGATGGACGACCAGACGCTGCTGATGGTCGCCTTCAACGCCACGGTCACGCTGCTGGTGCTGGCCGTGATCTACCGCCCGCTGGTGATCGAGAGCGTCGATCCCTTGTTCCTGCGCACCGTCAGCCGCGCCGGGGGGCCCGCGCATCTCGTCTTCCTCGCGCTCGTCGTGATCAATTTGGTCAACGGCTTTCAGGCGCTCGGCACCTTGCTCGCGGTCGGCCTGATGATCCTGCCCGCCGGCATCGCGCGATTCTGGTCGCGTGATCTGACGGCGATGATCTGCATCGCGGTGATCGTCGCCGCTGTATCCGGCTATGCAGGCCTCGTGCTGTCGTTCCAGACCCGCGTGCCCTCGGGGCCTGCGATCATTCTGGTGGCGAGCGGGGTCTACATCGTCTCCGTCCTGTTCGGCCGTGTCGGCGGCGTTATCAGGCAGCTGTTTCCCGGCCGGCATCTGGAAGCGTGACGGGCGATGCGGCTTATCCTATTTTGTGTGCTCTTGCTGATCGCTTCGCCGCTGCACGCCGCCGAGCGGCTCAACGTGGTCGCGAGCTTCTCGATCCTGGCCGATTTCGTCCGTAATGTCGGCAGTGACCGCATCAGCCTCACGACGCTGGTTGGCGCCGACAGCGACGTCCACGTCTACACGCCTGCGCCTGGCGATGCGAAGCGGATCGCGGATGCAAAGCTCGTCGTCGTCAACGGCCTCGGCCTCGAAGGCTGGCTGCCGCGGCTGGTGCAATCCTCGGGCAGCAAGGCAAGGGTCGTCACCGCAAGCACCGGCATTACGCCCCTGAAACTCGGCACGGCCGCAGATCCCCATGCCTGGCAGTCGGTCCCCAACGCCAAGGCCTACGTCACCAACATCGCCAGTGCGTTGGCCGCCGCCGACCCGGACGATGCGGACTTCTTCCGTGCCGAGGCAAAAGCCTATCTGGAAAAGCTCGAAACGCTCGACCGCGAGGTGCGTGAGGCGGTGGCAAAAATCCCGCCGGAGCGGCGCAAGGTGATCTCCACCCACAACGCCTTCGGCTATTTCGCCGCCGAATACGGCGTCCGGTTCATCGCGCCCTTGGGGGTCTCCACCGAAACCGAGCCCAGCGCCCGCGATATCGCGACCATCATCGGCCAGATCAAGGCCCAAAAAATCCCGGCGGTATTCCTGGAGAATATCAGCGATGAACGGCTGATCCGCCGGATCGCCGCCGAGACCGGATCAAAGCTCGGCGGGACCCTGATTTCGGACGGTTTGACCGGCGAAAAGGGGCTCGCCCCCACTTACATTGATATGGTCAGGCACAATATAAAGGCCCTGACCAGCGCGCTTGACCATTAGGGCAGGGGCCACCCCGCCTCGCGTCGCGCAAAAGCCCGAAGTCCGGAGTTGTTATGTCTGAAGCGACCTCTCAAAAAATTCCTGTGACCGTGCTGACCGGCTATCTCGGTGCCGGCAAGACCACGCTTTTGAACCGCATCTTGTCGGAAAATCATGGCAAGAAGTACGCTGTCATCGTCAACGAATTCGGCGAGATCGGCATCGACAACGACCTCATCATCGGCGCCGATGAGGAAGTGTTCGAGATGAACAATGGCTGCATCTGCTGCACCGTGCGCGGCGACCTCGTCCGCATCATGGACGGCCTGATGAAGCGCAAGGGCAAGTTCGACGCGATCATCGTCGAGACCACGGGCCTCGCCGATCCGGCACCGGTGGCCCAGACATTCTTCGTCGACGAGGACGTGCAGAAGAACGCCCGGCTCGATGCGGTCGTCACGGTCGCCGACGCCAAATGGCTGTCCGACCGACTCAAGGACGCGCCCGAGGCCAAGAACCAGATCGCCTTCGCCGACGTCATCGTGCTGAACAAGACCGATCTCGTCACCAAGGGCGAGCTTGCCGAGGTCGAGGCCCGCATCCGCGCCATCAACCCCTATGCGAAGCTGCACCGCACCGAGCGCTGCTCGGTGGCTTTGGCCGACGTGCTCGATCGTGGCGCCTTCGACCTCGACCGCATCCTCGACATCGAGCCGGACTTCCTGAATGCCGATGATCATGACCACGATCATGACCATCACCACCATGGCCACGACCATCATCATGATCACGGCCACGGCCTGAAGCACTACCACGACGAGGACATGCAGTCGCTGTCGCTCAAGACCGACAAGCCGCTCGATCCGAACGTGTTCATGCCCTGGCTCCAGAACCTGGTGCAGGTCGAGGGCGGGAAGATCCTGCGCTCCAAAGGCATCCTCGCCTTCCACGACGATGATGATCGCTACGTCTTCCAGGGCGTCCACATGATGCTGGAGGGCAATCACCAGCGGAAATGGCAGCACGGCGAGCGGCGCGAGAGCCGCCTCGTCTTCATCGGTCGCGAATTGCCGGAAGAGGCTATTCGCACCGGCTTCGAGAGCTGCATCGTCTCGTGATGAAAGAGTTTACGCCGGCTCCCGATTCAGCCTCGATCGTTTCGGTCACCGACCGCGTCAAGCCGGTCGCGATTGGCATGGGCGTAATCTCAGCGCATTTTCTCGGCGATCGTGCCGCCTTTGTCGGCGGTGAGGAGAACGTCGCTTTCGTCGATGCCAAGGGCGAGATCAGCAAGGTCGCCGTTCACAGCGGCGGCATTCTCTCGATCGCGTCCGACGGCAAGCGCCTTGTGATGGGCGGTGACGATGGCAAGGTCGTCTCGCTCGATGCCAAGGGCGAGGTGACGCTGCTCGCCACCGACCCGAAGCGGCGCTGGATCGACGCGGTGGCGCTGCACCCGGACGGCGCCTTCGCCTGGTCGGCCGGAAAGTTCGCCTTCGTTAAGAGCGGCAAGCTGGAGGAAAAATCGATCGAGGTGCCCTCGACCGTCGGCGGGCTTGCGTTCGCGCCGAAGGGCCTGCGGCTCGCGATCGCGCATTACAACGGCGCGACGCTGTGGTTTCCGAACATGGCGGCCACGGCCGAATTCCTGCCCTGGGCCGGCTCGCATCTCGGCGTCACCTTCAGCCCGGACAACAAATTCCTGGTCACCACGATGCATGAGGCGGCGCTGCACGGCTGGCGTCTCGCCGACAACCGCCACATGCGCATGACCGGCTATCCCGGCCGCGTCCGCTCGATGTCCTGGAGCGCGGGCGGCAAAGCGCTGGCGACCTCGGGCGCCGACACCGTGATCCTGTGGCCGTTCGCCAGCAAGGACGGCCCGATGGGCAAGGAGCCCGCGATGCTGGCGCCGCTCCAGGCGCGCGTGTCGGTGGTCGCCTGCCACCCCAAAAACGACATCCTCGCCGCCGGCTACAGCGACGGCACCGTGCTGATGGTGCGGCTGGAGGACGGCGCCGAGATCCTGGTCCGCCGCAACGGCACGGCGCCCGTGGCCGCGCTCGCCTGGAACGCCAAAGGCACGCTGCTGGCGTTCGCGGATGAACATGGGGACGGCGGGCTTCTGGAGCTTTAATCTGTCATCGTTGATGCCTTCAGTCGCGGACGCTCTCGAAAGGCCCGATGAGGAAGGAAGCAGCATTTTGACGTCAGAACAAACATAGAACAAAATGCTCTATGGTAAGAAAACGCATCAATCAGCTCAAATCGCGGCCCCGGCGGCGACGGGCGGGGCTGGGCCTCAGTTCGAGGCCAAGGTTGGTGCATTCTACATTCTGCCGCTGCTGTCAGGCGGCGAGCCGCGCGGCCTCTCCAGGGCAACCGTCCGAAGCGTCGCCTTTCAGCAACGAGTTGCGGAACACCCGCTCGACGATGTGGTGGTCAAAGCAGTCAATTGGGACGGCTCCCCAGCCACATTGGAGATCCAGGTCAAACGCAGCCTAACCTTCACCGCCTCCGATACAGAGTTTCGCGATGTCGTCGGACAAATCTGGGAAGCGGCACAGAAGTCCGACTTCGCGACCAGCCGGTACGAACTCGCCGCGGCGATCGCGCGAACGACAACGCGTATCGAGCAGGCGTGCCAGGAAGTCTTGCACTGGGCCCGCCAACTCCCCGACGGCGCGACCTTTGCGGCGCGTATCAAACCGGCCGACATTCGCATCGGACGCGATGCGCAGCTTCGTCGACGTCTTTCGCGCCAACCTCGCGCTGGCTGGCGCGCCGGCAGACGACGAGACGGTCTGGCGGCTGCTTCGTCGCTTTCAGATTTTTGTTTTTGATTTTGAATCAACCGGCTCGGATTATGACCATCGGGCGCGCGAACATTTGCGGTGGATACTCGTCCCCGACCAGGCTGACCGCGCCAACGACCTTTGGCCCGTTCTCATCCGATCAGAGTGTTCCGCGCGAGGCGCACACCACCAGCGGTTTCGTCGATTTCATCGAGCGCCTGCTCAGCGGCTTCCGTCAGGCGCTCATAGACAGGACGCACATAAGGATGCGCCGTGAAGCGAACTCCATGCTGCTGCTCAAGCGTCGTGACGACTGTAGCCCGATCCATCGCGCCGGCCGCGCGAGCGCTTGCGCCGACATGATCGGATGAAGCGTACAACGTCCTCCACCAGCGTCCCGTGATGCTGATACAGGGTCGGCCCGGTGTCGGTAAATCCGCGGTCATGAAGCATCTTGCGGTGCGTCTGCAGACGGAAGGCTGCGTCCTGGCTCTGCGCCGCGGCAGGATTATTTCCCGCGGTTGGCTCGCGATGGCTCATACGATCGGTTGGGCCGGCTCCCAGGCGGAGTTGTTCAACGAGCTTGGCGCGGGTGGCGGAGCGATACTGTTCATCGACAACATCGACCAGATCGACGATCAAGGCGAATGGGCCACCGTCACCGATCTGCTGTCCCAAGCGACCCTCAGTCAGGGCTGGCGCATCGTCGCAACCTGCGGCGTCGAAAGTGATGACTGGAAAACGAAACTTGGATGAGGAAAAGGTCGAGCTGTCCTCGCAGAACAAGGCACTGGCCCTGATTTTGACAGACGGACATCTGGCAAAGGAAATTGCTGAAAACCTCTTCTATTTGTCGCGCCTGGTCGAACTCGGCGTCGGACAGGACGCAAGCATTGCAACCGAACTGGATCTTGCGCGCCTGTGGTGGCGCTACGGTGGCGGACGATCCGAGGACGACCGGAGATTTGCGCGCTTGAGACTGCTGCGCGCAATCGGCGCGCAAGCGATCTCGAACCCGTCGCAGGCGACGTTCAATGTCGACAATCTCGATTCCGCGACCGTGGCTGAATTGTTGCGCCTCGAAAGTCTGCGCGAGGAAATCCGGGGCGCAAGCGTAACTTTCCGCCACGATGTTCTTCGCGACTGGACGATCGGGTTTCAGTTTTACGAGGACGCCAATCTGTTGGCGGCGCAGCCAATGGAACGGCCACTGGCGGCTGTCTTGGCACGTGGCCTGGAGATCGCCGCACGATTGGCATTGGCCGATGACCCTACGGGGCAACGCTGGCTGGCATTGCTTGCCATTGCCGAGCGCGAAGGCAGCCATGGGAGCTGGAAGCGGCCGATCTTGCTGGCACTTCCGCGCTCTGAAGATGCTTCGACGTTTTTTGGGAGATTGGCGCCCGTTCTATTGGAATCAGGCGGGCGCCGTCTGCGCGAAGTCATTCGGCTCATGATCGCGGTTGAGTCTGAACCCCTCGCTGCCTTGATCGCGCGGGTAAGGCCGGACATAGCTCTACCGGCGGCGGGTGGTGGCGACTTCATCGCGCCGAAAGGTCCCAGTTGGGTTCCGCTCGTCGTGTGGCTCACGATATCCGCCAAGTCTCTACCGACCGAACTCATTCCGGATGCCGTCAAGGTATTTCAGGCGTGGCTAATGACCACGCACGGTCACAACCATCCAATCAACGCTCAGATTGTCGGGATTCTTTTTGATTGGCTTGCGCTCGTCGAATCGCGTGTGACGCATCGCGTCTATAAAGACATCAGCGAGGTTCCGCCGAGCCTCAATATCGATCATCTGGACGACGTGCGAAGCGACATCCGGATGATCGCGTTTACTTTCGCCAACCTGAATCCAGCGGCGGCGGCACAGTACCTGACCGCCATCAATTCACAAACCATCGCCTATCACGATCAGCAAACTCTTCTCAAATCGCCTGGAACGCTACCTGAGGCCGCTCCTGGGCGATTTGCAGATTTCGCGTTGGCGTCGCTGATCGAGAAGGACGATCCAGACCGATATTATTCGCGACGTCGCGACTACGGTCCGTTCCAGACTCACGAGCATGTCTTTCTGGATACGCCACTCGACCGCGGCCCGTTGCTCTCGGTTCTGAACGCGTCCCGCGAAGATGGATTACGGCTTATTCGCGGGCTCGTCGAGCACGCGACGCAATGGCGGCGCGAGCAATACCAAGAACAACGAAAGCCATTTCCACAAATCAATGTCCCTTTTCCGGGCAAGGCGAAGAGATTCGAGGGCGATCTCACCGTCTATCGTTGGGCACGGAACTCGGGTCCCTCGCTGATCGCAACAACGGCATTGAGAGCACTGGAAGCCTGGGGTCACCTCCAGATCGCGGCAGGACGCCCGTTCATCGAAATTCTTGATGACGTCCTTGGTCCCGATGGCTCAAGCGTTGCGTTCCTCAGTGTTGCGGTTGACCTCGCTCTCTCGCATTGGCGGGCGGCTGCTGATGCCGCTTGGCCCCTGGCGGCGAGTCCCCAACTGCTTCAATTGGACGAAGATCGCTTCCAGCATGATGTTTCTGGCGTTAATCGTCTCCCTCGTAGGGGAAGTCAGCAGATTCAGGCTGCCATTCGCGTGGATCTCAATGCGCAACCGTCTCGATGGACGCGCTTGGCCGACATGATTGCGCGTTACGTCTTCCGCGAAGATGCTACGTGTCTCAGGCTTCTCCGGGCGGCTCTCGAACAGTCGCGTGACGATCTCAATGACCAGATCGAAGACCATCCAAATCGGATCGAAGAGCTTCACCTAACGGTCGCACGCGCCATCCGCATGACGGAAGCCGAAAATTGGGAGAGCGTGTCGAGGACCTCGCAGGGCGGCACGCAAATCGAGGCCTATCAGTTTACCGAACCTCCTGAAGAACAACGGGAAAGAGAAGATCAGGCGGCACGCGCAAACGCCAGCCTTCAGCGCATGAATATTCGCCGTCGGATTCAGACTGCTCTCCTTGAATCCGACCAATCAACACCCGCCTTGTTACAAGAAGCACTTGAGTGGGCAGAAGCGCAGCTATCGGAAGCTGGGCCGATACCTGACGAAGAGGGTGAAAACTCAGGTAAAGAGAACAAAAGCTACGACGCCGAATGGAACCGACGAGCGGTCGTGATGACTGCGGCGCTCGTCGCGCGCGACTACGAAGCTGCGGATCGCGATGATGCTTTAGCTTGGGGAACACCAATCCTACTGGCAGCATCAGAGCAAAAAGTCAGGGAATATCAAGGCGATCAGATCGAATACAACACGACGGCTATTGCTACGCTCGGAATCGTGTCTCTTTTCTCAGAGGCGATTCTACCATAACGCAGAGCATGATCTTGCGCGCAGCGGCATACGAACATCCCGCCGCGCAGGAGGCGCTCGGCCAGAACCTGCTACGCCTTGGCGAGGTCGACGAACGGCTTCCCCGATCGATTGCCCGCATCGTCATGGTCAGCGCCGTCCATCCGCGCCGCGTCCTGGGCCTTGAGCAGCAGAAGGAAAACGAGCGCCTTTACCGCGAGGCAGTCGATGCTGCCATTGATATCGAACAGCGTTGGCTCGACGGCGAAGGTGCTGAGCCTTCATGGCCTGAATTGGCGTCGTGGCGATCGGCACCGCGCCGCGGTATACGCCTGGACGACCATGGACATATCGAAGACGACGACGATGACGACGAACCGGCGAGCCACTATGTTGATGAGCACGCAATAGGTCGGCTTATTCAACATCTCATCCGCTTCACGATCAGCGATGTGCCGGCTTGGGTTAAAGGGTTGGCTGGCCACCTCATGGCGTGGACCGACGATGCCAATGGCCCGCATGGAGACGGTGTGCGCGAGCGCGACAATCGTCCGCATACCTGGAATATCGAGTTCTTTGACTTCGCCGGCGTGTTGAGTGCTGCCCTTCCGCATTTGGAAGTGACCAACTTGTTTTTGAGTCGCATTGTGAAATTCTACGATGAAGCGTTTCACGACGCGATGGCGTCATTCCTTCGCGGGTACGACCGAGCCACGGTGGCAACGGACACAAAGGCTCCAGAAAATCCGGTCGCAGTTCGCGCGCTACTTGCGGATCGTATCAAGCGCGCTTGGAACTATCGGCGCTTGGGACGTGACAAAGGATTCACCAGCGGAACCCATGCCGGCGGTGCTCTGAATGCGATGTTCTACCAGGCGTCACGCTGGGCCAACACGGGACGTCCCACGATCCCAGATAATTGGTCGGGCTTGCAGACAAGTATGGCCACGCTCACCGAGCTCGTGGTCGGAGCGCCAACCTCAGGCTATCTGGCCAGCCTGTTCTTGAACTTGGTCGAATCTTCTCACGGCAAGGCCCTCATTCCTTTCGTCGTTCAGGCCATGGCGGCCTGGTGCGCAGCCTACGGCGTCGACCGGAATTTCTGGGCAGAGAAGAACATCGGCAGCCGCGTTTGCACCTGGTTCGATGCAGTTCTAACCAACGATGCCACGGCGCATGCTGTCTTGGCTGACCGGGCAGACGAACTTTTCAGGTGCCTCGATATCCTTGTTCAGTCAGGTGTGGCCCATGCACGCCTCCTTGAGGAAAGAATCGCGAATCCTTTTGAAGGCCGCAAGGCTGGCTAGCTGAGGTTGCCGCGTGATTAATCGTCATCTTCTGACCGTATAGGGGGCCATGCGGTTTCTGACGACCTTCCAGATTGCTGATTTCCTCGACACGCTGGTCAGCCTGTTCACGGCCTTTGTGCTGGGCACGCTGATCGGCGCCGAGCGGCAATATCGGCAGCGCACCGTGGGCCTGCGTACCAACGTGCTGGTTGCGGTCGGAGCCGCCGCCTTCGTCGATCTCGCCATGCATCTGACCGGCGCGGACGGCGCGGTGCGGGTGATCTCCTACGTCGTCTCCGGCATCGGCTTTCTCGGCGCCGGCGTCATCATGAAGCAGGGCATGGACGTGCGCGGGCTCAACACTGCGGCGACGCTGTGGGCGTCGGCCGCGGTCGGCTCCTGCGCCGGCGCCGACATGATCGCGCAGGCGGCTGCGCTAGCCGTGTTCGTCATCGCCGGCAACACCATGCTGCGTCCGCTGGTCAACGCCATCAACCGCATCCCGCTGAACGAGAAGGCGTCGGAAGCGACGTACTATTTCAAGCTCGCGGTTGCGGCAGATGCTCTGCCCGACATGCGCGACCGGCTCGTCGACAAGCTCGAGAGTGCAAAATATCCGGTGGCCGATATCGACGTGGTCGAGACCGGAGATGACCTGATCGAGATCGTCGCAAAGCTGGTCGCGACCGCGGTCGATCCGAACGAGCTGAATGCGGTGGCGACCGATCTGCAACACCTGCCGGGCGTGCGTCACGCCACCTGGGAAGTCAGCACCACCGACTAAGCGCGGCCTTTTGGCGCGCAGACGTGCGGTTCCCGATTTGCCCAGCAAGGAACCGCTGTCGCACCAATTCGTTGATCCCGCGGACAAAAGCGGTGATCGATATGACCGGCAAAGACCACAAGGGCACACTGACACGAGACCTGCTGATCGCCTGCTCGCTGTTTGTGGCTGGCGTCGTGGTGTCGGGCCTGTCGTTGGCGCAGATCCGTGCCGAGAGCCGGATGCAGACGGCGCAGGCGACGGGGCCGCTCCAGGGCACGCCTTCCGACGATCAGAGCAAGACGCCCGCGGAATCCAAGCCCGGCGGCGAACGGCCGACCACGCCGGCGCCAGAACCCGCGCGCCCCGAACCGCAAACCCAAGGCGCGGCGGGCGCGGCTAAACCAGCATTGCCGCCGGCACCTGCCGAGAAGATCGCGCCGCCAATCAAGGAGAAGTAGGCGGCAGCTACACTCACGGTGTCATCGTCCGCGAAGGCGGACGATCCAGTATTCCAGAGACCACGCGTGGATACGGAAAAGCCGCGGCGTACTGGATGCCCCGCCTTCGCGGGGCATGACAGCGGAGCTTGGGGCACGCGTCGCCCCCAAAGTGATGAGCAGAGAGAATTCCCCTCAGCGCACCAGAACATTCCGGAACTGCCAGGGATCGCTGGTGTCGATATCCTCCGGAAAAAGTCCCGGACGATCCGTCAGCGGCGTCCAGTCGGTGTAGTAACCTTTTACCGGGCCGAGATAAGGCAGCTGGATTTCCAGCAGACGATCGAAATCCATCTCGTCGGCTTCGACGATGCCTTCGTTCTGGTTTTCCAGCGCCCACACCATGCCGCCGAGCACGGCAGAGGTCACTTGCAGGCCGGTGGCGTTCTGATAGGGCGCGAGCTTGCGGGTCTCTTCGATGGAGAGCTGCGATCCGTACCAGTAGGCATTGTTGTCATGGCCGAACAGCAGCACGCCGAGCTCGTCGATGCCATCGACGATTTCATTCTCGTCGAGAATGTGGTGCTTTTCCTGCATCTTCGCTGCGCGGCCGAACATTTCATGCAGCGACAGCACGGCATCGTCAGCCGGATGATAGGCATAGTGGCAGGTCGGCCGATAGACCGCCGTGCCCGATGCATCGCGCACCGTGAAATAATCGGCGATCGAGATCGACTCGTTGTGAGTGACGAGGAAGCCATATTGCGCGCCGCGAGTCGGGCACCAGGTGCGCACGCGCGTGTTGGCGCCGGGTTGCATCAGATAGATGGCAGCACCGCAGCCAGCTTCGTGGGTACGCGCATTCTCGGGCATCCATTTTTCATGGGTGCCCCAGCCGAGTTCGGACGGCTGCACGCCTTCCGACAGGAAACCTTCCACCGACCAGGTGTTGACGAAGACGTCCGGCTCTTTCGGGGACTTGGAGCGCTGGGTGTCGCGTTCGGCGATGTGGATGCCCTTGATACCAGCCTGCCGCATCAAGTCCGCCCATTCGGCTCTGGTCTTCGGCTTAGGGGCATTGAGCTTAAGATCAGCGGCGACATTGAGTAGCGCCTGCTTGACGAAAAAGGAGACCATGCCGGGATTGGCGCCACAACAGGAGACGGCCGTCGTCGAGCCGGCGGGGCGCGCCTTCTTGGCGGCCAGCGTCGCTTCGCGCAGGGCGTAGTTGGAGCGCGCTTCCGGGCCCTTCGAAGCATCGAAATAGAAACCGAGCCAGGGCTCGTTGACGGTGTCGATATAGAGAGCACCGAGTTCGTTGCAGAGCTCCATGATGTCGGTAGAGCCGGTATCGACCGAGAGATTGACGCAAAAACCCTGGCCGCCGCCTTCGGTAAGCAGCGGGGTCAGCAACTCGCGATAATTGTCCCTGGTCACGCCCTTCTGGATGAATCTGACATTGTGCTTCTCGCAATGTGCTTTGCGGCCCTCGTCCTTGGGATCGATCACGGTGACGCGCGACTTGTCGTAATCGAGATGCCGCTCGATCAGCGGCAGCGTGCCTTTGCCGATGGAGCCGAAGCCGACCATGACAATGGGACCGGTGATCTTCGCGTAGATCTGCGAGGCGGGGCTCATGGGATGGTTTCTCCGGAACGTGCTGGCGGACAAATGGTGAGGATGGATCAGGTGCGGCGCTTCGCGGTCACTTCGATCTCGACTTTCATCTCGGGCTTGTAGAGCGCCGAGACGACGACGAGAGTTGCGGCCGGCCGGATCTCGCCGAGGACTTCGCCGCAGACGGCGAAGTGGGCGTCCGCGTCCTTGACGTCGGTGAGGTAGTAGGTCGCGCGGACGATGTCGGCCATCTCGAAACCGCCCTCCTTCAGGGCGGCTTCGATGGTCTTGAAGCAGTTGCGTGACTGGCTCGTGACATCGGCCGGAATCGTCATCGTGGTGTAGTCGTAGCCGG
Organism: Bradyrhizobium sp. 142; assembly: GCF_023074015.1. Classification (NCBI taxonomy): domain Bacteria; kingdom Pseudomonadati; phylum Pseudomonadota; class Alphaproteobacteria; order Hyphomicrobiales; family Nitrobacteraceae; genus Bradyrhizobium; species Bradyrhizobium sp. 142. The sequence goes on along the minus strand of NZ_JADPKQ010000209.1, from coordinate 47,548 downwards.
TGGTCCCCGCGACGAAGGCGAACTCGCCGTCGATCACGGCGCGGCTGTAACCGGCGGTCTTCTCGAACGGGGAGCCGGTGGAAATCAGGCGACGGGGCATGGGCTCGGACCTCGATTGAGGGGATGTTTCGCGGGTTAAAGGGCGTTTCTCGGGTTCGCGCAACCCCAAAGCAACGGGCGTCAGAATAGGCGCGTGCAGGCACCGCCGCGCGACGCGGCCCGTGGCCATCATGGCAATCCCTTAGGCCGCGTGCGCGTCGAGGGCGCGCGATGCCCGCCGTTTGGGCAAGGCCGCGCCCGTGGGGACGATCATCCCGGACACGCCGTCGAGTGCGCCTTCGGTGAATTCCAGCGCGAGCAGGCGGTCGCGCTCGAACGGGCCGGGCAGCGAGAGCTCACCGGTCCTGGCGGCCGAGAAGCCGAAGCGCGCGTAATAGGGGGCATCGCCGAGCAGGATCACGGCGGCATGTCCGCGCGCCCGGGCGGCGGCCAGCGCTTGTTGCATCAGCGCGGCGCCGATCCCGAGCTCGCGGCAGGCAGGGTCGACCGCCAGCGGTCCGAGGACCAAGGCGGGCCTGCCTCCGGCGCTGACGTGCCACAGACGCACGGTTCCCACGAGTTGTCCCTCGTGCACGGCGGCCAGCGCGAGGCCGGCGGCGGGTGCACGTCCGTCGCGCAAGCGCTGGCAGGTGCGGCCATGGCGGTTCTCGCCAAAGCAGGCATCCAGCAGCGATTCACGCATCGCGACGTCGGCAGCACGCTCGGCGCGGATCACGAACGGAGCGGCTTTCAAGGTGAGGGCGATCTGTGGCTTCCGAAAAGCAGTCATGGCGCGTCATTCCCCGCTTGGACCGGCGTGCGAGCAGCACGCCGGTCCAAGGCGTCGTCAGAATCGAAATGTCAGCGAGGAGCCGGCAAGCCGGCTCCGGGTTCGTCAGGCCTCAGAATAAGAGAGGCTGCTTAGATGTGGTACGTCTTCAGCGGCGGGATGCCGTTGAACGCCACCGCCGAGTAGGTCGACGTATAGGCTCCGGTACCTTCGATCAGCAGCTTGTCGCCGATCTCGAGCGTGACGGGGAGCGGATACGGGGTCTTCTCGTACAGCACGTCGGCGCTATCGCAGGTCGGCCCAGCGAGCACGCACGGCGTCATGTCCGCTCCGTCATGCGGGGTGCGGATGGCGTAACGGATCGACTCGTCCATGGTCTCGGCGAGACCGCCGAACTTGCCGATGTCCAGATAGACCCAGCGCACCTCGTCCTCGTCGCTCTTCTTCGAGATCAGCACGACCTCGGATTCGATGATGCCGGCGTTGCCCACCATGCCGCGGCCCGGCTCGATGATGGTCTCCGGAATCTGGTTGCCGAAGTGCTTGCGCAGCGCGCGGAAGATCGACCGGCCGTAGGTGACCACCGGCGGCACGTCCTTCAGGTACTTGGTCGGGAAGCCGCCGCCCATGTTGACCATGGTCAGGTTGATGCCGCGCTCGGCGCAGTCGCGGAACACCTGCGAGGCCATCGCCAGCGCACGGTCCCACGCCTTCACCTTGCGCTGCTGCGAGCCGACATGGAAGGAGATGCCGCACGGCTCCAGGCCCAGGCGCTTGGCGACGTCGAGCACATCGACGGCCATTTCCGGGTCGCAGCCGAACTTGCGCGACAGCGGCCACTCGGCGCCGGCACAGTCATAGAGGATGCGGCAGAACACCTTTGCGCCGGGAGCGGCACGGGCGACCTTCTCGACCTCGGCGGTGCAGTCGACTGCGAACAGACGAATGCCGAGCGCGAAGGCGCGCGCGATGTCGCGCTCCTTCTTGATCGTGTTGCCAAAGGAGATGCGGTCGGGCGTAGCCCCAGCGGCCAGCGCCATCTCGATCTCGGCGACCGTGGCGGTGTCGAAGCAGGAGCCCATGGAGGCGAGCAGAGCCAGCACTTCCGGCGCCGGGTTCGCCTTGACGGCATAGAACACGCGGCTGTCGGGCAGCGCCTTGGCAAAGGTCTGGTAATTGTCGCGCACGACTTCGAGGTCGACGACGAGGCAGGGCTCGGTGTCCCGGCCCTCGCTGCGGCGGTTGCGCAGGAATTCCTGAATACGTTCGGTCATAGCACTCTCCCAAACGGCCCAGCGACGGGGATCCGTTCAAAAAATGACGTCGGATAAGAGCGCTCCGGCCAGATCGCGCGATGGAGGCGCGACGAAGCCAAAGACTCAAACCAGACTGTGCTGCCGTGGATTGGTCGGGAATTTTCCCGCCCGCACACCTGGCAATGAAGGACAAGCCTTTTCAGTAGCCCGCGCCGGCGTTGGAATGCCGGTAGAGACCAAAAAAGCCCGATCCGTCGTTGCTTTAAGTCGCGTCCCCCGTTGAGAGCGGGGTGCGCCGGTTCGCCTCCGGCTGCCAGTCACGGTTGCAAAGAGTAAAGTCACCTTCGACAAGGCATCTCTTGAGAGAGATGCTGGACGCTTCGGGTTCGCTTCGTCTTCCGACTTTTCAGTCTTCCGACTTCGGCGCTTCCGAAGAGCCCCTCGGCTTCTTCACCCCTTGGCGGCTGTCCGGCCTCTTGTCCGGATACCTACCGACTGACACACGACCACAGGCACGTGCGAAATTGGGCAAGTCCGCACATAAGCGTTTTGACTCTGCTTCGCAAGAATTTTTTTAGGCTGCGAACAGAATTGCCTAACATCTGCTTGCGCGGTGATGCGCGAGCGCCGCTGAAGATGAACAGGCGTTAAGTTTTTCTGCGCGGCGCGCGTGTCGCGCGTGCGCGCTTCAGCCGCGCTTCGTGAACGGCTCGACGCGCTGAGCCCCACGGATGAAGGCGGTCATGACGAGGACGCCGAGTGCGAACAGCACGGCCTGGAGGATATGCGCACCTTGATCGCCGAGCCCGAACAGGATCGCGAGCGCCCAGCCGCCGGCAAAGGCCGCACCGAACACTTCGGCGCCGATCAGGATGGCGGCACTGATGATGGTGATGACGCTAGGCCAGACGATCTGACGGGAGGACGAGGAAGGCGCGTTCATGGGGTCAAGGTCCGTGGCTTCGAGGGCTGCAATCTCCCCGAAAAGCCCGCCGGGAGCAAGGCCAAATGGCCCAAAAAAGCCCCATCGCGTGCTATAGCTGGCCCCAACAAATCGGCTCAGAAATCGGGACTTGTGATGTCAGAAATCCGCCAAACTACGGACTCCGAGACCAACCCGCTGCTGAAGGCCTGGGTGACGCCGTTTGCGACCCCACCCTTCGACGAGATCAAGCCGGAGCACTTCCTGCCGGCCTTCGAGCAGGCCTTCGCCGACCATTCCGCCGAGATCGCGGCGATCACCAGCGATCCGGCCGTGCCCGACTTCGCCAACACCATCACGGCACTGGAGCGCTCCGGCAAGCTGTTGAACAAGGTCACCGCGGTCTTCTACGATCTCGTCTCGGCGCATTCCAACCCGGCCATCCTGGAGATCGACAAGGAGGTCTCGTTGCGGATGGCGCGGCACTGGAATCCGATCACGATGAATGCCGTGCTGTTTGGCCGCATCGCCCAGCTGCACGAGAACCGCGGCAATCTCGCGCTCACGCCGGAGGAACTCCGGCTGCTGGAACGCACTTACACGCGCTTCCACCGCTCCGGCGCCGGCCTTTCCGATGAGGCCAAGACGCGCATGGCCGAGATCAACGAAAAGCTCGCCCAGCTCGGCACCGGCTTCAGCCATCATCTGCTCGGCGACGAGCAAGAATGGTTCATGGAGCTCGGCGAGGGCGACCGGCAGGGCCTTTCCGAGAGTTTCGTCGCCGCCGCCAAGGCCGCGGCAGAAGAACGCGGCATGGCCGGCAAGGCCATCGTCACGCTGTCGCGCTCCTCGGTCGAGCCGTTCCTGAAGAGCGCAGGCCGGCGCGACCTGCGCGAGAAGATCTACAAGGCCTTCATCGCGCGCGGCGACAATGGCAACGCCAACGACAACAACACGATCGTCGTCGAGATCCTGAAGCTGCGCGAGGAGAGCGCGAGGCTGTTGGGGTACCCGACCTTCGCCGACTACCGGCTCGAGGATTCCATGGCCAAGACGCCGGAGGCGGTGCGCGGCCTGCTGGAACGGGTCTGGAAACCCGCCCGCGCCCGGGCGCTGGCCGACCGCGATGAGATGCAGACGCTGATCACGCAAGAGGGCGGCAATTTCAAGCTCGCGCCCTGGGATTGGCGCTTCTATGCCGAAAAGCTCCGCCTCCAGCGCGCCAATTTCGACGACGCCGCGATCAAGCCCTATCTCGCCCTCGATCATATGATCGCGGCTGCCTTCGACTGCGCCACGCGCCTATTCGGCATCACCTTCGAAGAGCGCAAGGACGTCCCGGTCTGGCATCCGGACGTCCGCGTCTGGGAAGTGAAGGGACGGGACGGCAAGCACAAGGCGCTGTTCTATGGCGATTACTTCGCCCGGTCGTCAAAGCGCTCCGGCGCCTGGATGACCTCGCTGCGCGACCAGCAGAAGCTCGACGGCGAGATCGCGCCGCTGATCCTCAATATCTGCAATTTCGCCAAGGGCGCCGACGGCCAGCCTTCGCTGCTGTCGCCCGACGATGCCCGGACCTTGTTCCACGAGTTCGGCCACGGCCTGCACGGCATGCTCTCCAACGTGACTTACCCGTCGCTGTCGGGCACCTCCGTCTTCACCGACTTCGTCGAGCTGCCGTCCCAGCTCTACGAGCATTGGCAGGAGCGGCCCGAGGTGCTCCAGCAGTTCGCCCGCCACTATCAGACCGGTGAGCCGCTGCCCGACGACCTGCTGCAGCGGTTCCTTGCCGCGCGAAAATTCAACCAGGGTTTTGCCACCGTCGAGTTCGTCTCGTCGGCCCTGATCGACCTCGAATTCCACACTCAGCCGGCTGCGGCCGCGCAGGACGTGCGTGCCTTCGAGAAAAAAGAGCTGGAGAAGATCGGCATGCCCGAGGAGATATCGCTGCGGCACCGGCCCACGCAATTCGGCCACATCTTCACCGGCGATCATTATGCCGCGGGCTATTACAGCTACATGTGGTCGGAGGTGATGGACGCCGACGCCTTCGGCGCGTTCGAGGAGGCCGGCGACATATTCGATCCGGCCGTGGCCAAGCGCCTGCATGACGACATCTATTCCTCGGGCGGATCGGTCGACCCGGAAGCAGCCTACGAGGCCTTCCGCGGCCGGCCGCCGGAGCCTGACGCGCTGCTCCGCCGTCGCGGCCTGCTCGACGACGCAAAGGCGGCCTGATGGGCATGCGCGCCCTGTTCGGATTGCTGCTCGCCGCCGGTCTCACGCTCGCAGGCAGCGCGGCGCGCGCGCATCCGCATGTCTGGATCACCGCGACCAGCGAGCTGCTCTACGCAGCCGACGGCACCATCACCAGCGTTCGCCACGCCTGGACCTTTGATGACATGTTTTCGGCCTATGCGGTGCAGGGGCTCGAGGCCAAGACCAAGGGGGCCTATTCGCGCGAAGAGTTGGCGCCGCTGGCGCAGACCAATGTCGAGTCGCTGAAGGAATATGCCTACTTCAGCTTTGCGCGAGCCGACGGCAAGAAGGAGCGATTCCAGGAGCCGGTCGACTACTTCCTCGACTACAAGGATACAGTACTGACCCTGCACTTCACCTTGCCGCTGAAGAATCCGGTCAAGCCCAGGCAGCTGATGCTCGAAGTGTTCGACCGCTCCTTCTTCATCGACTTCCAGATGGCCAAAGACAATCCGGTCAAGCTGGTCGGCGCGCCCGCCGGCTGCCAGACGAAGCTGGAGCGCCCGAGCGACGGTACGGCGAGCGCGCAGAAGCTCAACGAGCAGACCTTCATGAGCGGCGAGAACGCCAATTTCGGCATGATGTTCGCCAACAAGATCACGGTGGATTGTCCTTGACCAGTCGTCTTCGTCCCCTCGCGCGCGGGCTGCTTGCCGTTGTCGCGGTCCTCATCGTGCTGGGCGTGGCCGATGCTGCGCTTCACGATCTCCTCGCGCAAAATCCGTTCGGCGCGCCGCACCCCGCGCAGGCGGCGGAGCCTGAGGGCGGCGGCCTCGTCGGCTGGCTCCTGGCGAAGCAGTCGGAGTTCTATCGCCAGATGTCCGCGACGATCCGCACCGCTAAAACCGACGGCGCGGCGGTGTGGACGCTGCTCTTTATCTCGTTCGCCTACGGCATCTTCCATGCTGCCGGCCCCGGCCACGGCAAGGCGGTGATCGCTTCCTATCTTGTCGCCAACCGCGAGACCGCGCGGCGCGGAATCGTGCTATCGTTCGCGTCAGCATTGATGCAGTCGCTGGTCGCGATCCTCATCGTCGGCATCTCGGCCTGGGTGCTGAATGCGACGGCGAAAACCATGTGCAAGGCTGAAGGCGCGATCGAGATCGCGAGCTACGGCCTGATCGCGCTGTTCGGCCTGCGTCTGGTCTGGGTCAAGGGCGGCACCTTCATCCGGGCGCTCCATGCCGCCCAGCCCGTGCCGGCGATCGCGGGCGTGCCGCATCACAACGATGACGGCCATCACCATCATGATGCGCATGATCATCATCACCACGATCATGGTTACGGTCACAGTCACATCCATGCACATCACGGGCATGACCACGTCCATGACGAGCATTGCGGCCATTCCCATGGTCCGGCGCCGAGCGAGCTCGCCGGCCCGGGCGGCTGGCGCCGAGGGTTCGCCGCGATCCTGACCGTCGGCATCCGCCCATGCTCGGGCGCGATCCTGGTGCTCGTGTTCGCGCTGGCGCAGGGTCTGTTCTGGGCCGGCATCGCCGCGACCTTGTTGATGGGGCTCGGCACCGCGATCATGGTCGCTGCCATCGCGGTCGTTGCCGTTTTCGCCAAGGACATCGCCGGCCGCCTGAGCGCCGGGCGCGACGGCGGCGCGCTGTTCATGCGCGGCATCGAATTCGGCGCCGCCGGCCTCGTGCTGCTGTTCGGCGCGGGCCTGCTGTTCGGCTACATCGCGGCCGAGCGGACGACGTGTTTTTGAACTCTTCCCTCTCCCCTTGTGGGAGAGGGTCGCTTCGCAGAGCGAAGCGGGGTGAGGGGTTCTCTCCGCGAATTCCCCTTTATCAATCAGCTCGCGGGTACAACCCCTCATCCGGCGCTTCGCGCCACCTTCTCCCACAAGGGGAGAAGGGAAGAAAAGGTCACACCGGCAAAAATCGCTTCAACATCGGCATGAAGAAAATCCCGAGATTGATCGCAAAGCCGATGCTCCAGAGGATCGAGCGCAGGGTCGGGCGGTTGCCGAGATAGGTCAGCACATAGGCGATCCGCACGATCAGGAACAGCACCGCGAGCTCGTCGATGAGGCGCTGCGGTGAATCCCGGAATTCGGCGAGCAGCACGGCGAAGGCGAAGAACGGGAAGGTCTCGATGCCGTTCTGGTGCGCGCCGAGCGCGCGCTGCGCGATGGCGTCCTCATAGAAGGCGGGATCGCGCGGCCGGGAATTGTCGAAGCCGCGAAACCGGAGCCATTTGATCGAGACGATCGTCGTCAGATAGAGTAGCAGCGCTCCAAGAACGCACCATTCCGCGAGTGTCATCGGCCCTCCCACGCTCGGGTGCGACCCTAGCGAAATCGGCCTCATCTTGACAAGTTCGGAGCAACGCGCGACGCAACTTGCCATGACGAACATTGCCCCCATCGCGACCGTGAAGCCAGCCGTGCTGGCTGGCCTGCCGCGTGTCGGCGTGCTCCTGGTCAATCTCGGCACGCCCGATACGGCCGATGCTCCCGGGGTGCGTGTCTATTTGAAGGAATTCCTCTCCGATCCCCGCGTCATCGAGGACCAGGGCCTGATCTGGAAGCTGGTGCTGAACGGGATCATCCTGCGCAGCCGTCCCCGTACCAAGGCGCTCGACTACCTGAAGATCTGGAACACCGAGAGAAACGAGTCGCCGCTGAAGACCATCACGCGATCGCAGAGCGACAAGCTTGCAGCCGCGTTGTCGGACCGCAGCCACGTCGTCGTGGACTGGGCGATGCGCTACGGCAATCCCTCGATCCGGTCGGGCATCGAGGCGCTGATCGCCAAGGGTTGCGAACGCATCCTCGCCGTGCCGCTTTATCCGCAATATTCGGCCCCGACCTCGGCCACCGTCTGCGACGAGGTGTTTCGCGTGCTCTCCCGCCTGCGCGCGCAGCCGACATTGCGGGTGATGCCGCCTTATTACGAGGACGAGGTCTATATCGAGGCGCTTGCGACCTCGATCGAGGCGCATCTCGCCACGTTGCCGTTCAAGCCGGAGCTGATCGTCGCCTCGTTCCACGGCATGCCGAAATCCTATGTCGACAAGGGCGATCCCTATCAGGGCCAATGCGTCGCCACCACCGAGGCGCTGCGCCGGCGGCTCGGGATGGACGCGGCAAAGCTGCTGCTGACGTTCCAGTCGCGCTTCGGCAATGCCGAGTGGCTCCAGCCCTACACCGACAAGACGATGGAGCGGCTCGCCAAGGAAGGCGTGCGCCGCATTGCCGTGGTGACGCCGGGCTTCTCCGCCGACTGCCTGGAGACGCTGGAGGAGATTGCGCGGGAGAATGCCGAGATCTTCAAGCATAATGGCGGCGAGCAGTTTTCCGTGATCCCCTGCCTCAATGACAGCGAACCCGGCATGGATGTGATCCGCACCCTGGTGCTGCGCGAGCTCCAGGGCTGGATTTGACGAGCGCCGCATGAATCGTCGCGAGGTCTTGGGGCTTCTTGGGACGCTTGCCACGCTGCCGTCTGCGGCGCTAGCGCAGTCCGCCGCGACGCGCCGGCTCGGCGTGCTCTCAGTCACGGCCGACGATGATGCGGTCGGGCAGACCCGCAGCGCCATCTTGGTCGAGGCGCTCGCCGCGTACGGCTGGAAGGAGCACGGCAACCTCGAGATCGACTGGCGCAGCGGTGGCGGCGACCGGGCGCGCATCGCGCGGCTCGCCGATGAATTGGTCGCGCTCAAGCCCGACATCCTGCTCGCAGTCGGCACGCCGTCTGTGGAAGAGCTGCGCCAGCGCACCGCGACGACGCCGATCGTGTTCGCCGTTGTCACCGATCCCGTCGGCCAGGGGTTTGTTCAGAACCTCGCCCATCCCGGCGGCAACATCACCGGCTTTACCGATTATGACGGCCCTCTGGCCGGCAAATGGCTGGAGATGCTGACGCAGGTCACGCCGCGCGTCGCCCGTGTGCACGTCGTCTACAATCCGGCCACCGCCCCGTTCGCCGGCCTCATGCTGCGCACGATCGAGGGCGCTGCGCAGAAGCTCGGTGTGACCGTCGAGCCCGCGCCGGTGCACGACGCCGCCTCGATCGCCGCGCTGGCATCGCGGAAGGATGGCGGCTTCCTGATCCTGCCGGACTTCTTCACCATGGCCAATCGCGCGCATCTGCTGGCCGCGATCGCACAAGCGCGCGTGCCGGCGGTGTTCTGGAGCCGCACCTTCGTCGACGAGGGCGGATTGATGTCCTACAGCACGGACAGCGTCGAGCAGCTCCGCCGCGCCGCCTCCTATATCCATCGCATCCTGAAGGGCGCGCTGCCTGCCGACCTGCCGGTCCAGAACCCCACCAAATTCGAGCTCGCGATCAACCTGAAGGCGGCCAGGGCACTCGGCCTCACCATCGCCCCCGGCCTGCTCGCACTCGCAAACGAGGTCATCGAATAGGCTTGTCGAGACAGGCGGTAGAGTCAGAAACGTTAATGCTGGCCGCTAGGTCTGCGCCGGCACGCTTTCAAGAGCGTCGTGCAAATACTTAATCGTGACCGTTCCCTCTCCGTGCGTCTTGTGCAGAATTGCGCCGATGCCGACGTGAGTCGCGACCGCTGAACCGTTGAGGTCGTGATCCCGACCAATGACAGCGCGGGAAAGGTTCTTTTCCTGCCTTGGAGGACATATGAGCGGTTTCGACATTTTCGCGATTGTGCTGGTATTGCTCGTCATCGTCACGCTCTTTGCCGGCGTGAAGACGGTGCCTCAGGGCTATGACTGGACCATCGAGCGGTTCGGCAAATACACCCAGACGCTGACGCCGGGGCTCAATCTGATCGTGCCCTATTTCGATCGCGTCGGTCGCAAGATCAATATGATGGAGCAGGTGATCAACATTCCCGAGCAGGAGGTGATCACCAAGGACAACGCCACCGTGACGGTGGACGGCGTCGCCTTCTTCCAGGTGTTCGACGCCGCGAAAGCCAGCTACGAGGTCTCCAACCTCGAGCAGGCGATCATCGTGCTGACCATGACCAACATCCGCTCGGTGATGGGCTCGATGGATCTCGACCAGGTGCTGTCGCACCGCGACGAGATCAACGAGCGCCTGTTGCGCGTGGTCGATGCCGCGGTCTCGCCGTGGGGGTTGAAGGTCAACCGGATCGAGATCAAGGACATCGTGCCGCCGGCCGATCTCGTCGAGGCGATGGGCCGGCAGATGAAGGCTGAGCGCGTCAAGCGTGCCGACATCCTGCAGGCCGAAGGCGCCCGCCAGTCCGAGATCCTGCGCGCCGAGGGCGCCAAGCAGGGCCAGATCCTCCAGGCCGAAGGCCGCCGCGAGGCCGCCTTTCGCGATGCCGAGGCGCGCGAGCGCCTGGCGGAGGCCGAGGCCAAGGCGACCCAGATGGTCAGCGACGCCATCAGCAAGGGCGACGTCGCTGCGCTGAACTATTTCATCGCCGACAAGTACATCAAGGCGTTCGGCCAGCTGGCCGACTCGCCGAACCAGAAGATCATCATGCTGCCGGTGGAAGCGATGAGCATGCTGGGCTCGCTCGCCGGCATCGGCGAGATCGCCAAGGCAACGTTCGGCGAAAGCGCGGCGTCTGCCGCGGCCGCCGCCCGCCGCGGCTCGGTGCCACCCATGGCTCCCACGCCGCCGGCAGTGCCGCCGAGGTGACGGGATCATGCGCATGACCCGGAAAAGTGGACACCAGTTTTCCCTCGCGACAAACGCGGAACGCGTTTGCGCGGAGGTCATGCGCCCATATAACGAGGTCGTGTCATGACCGACATGTTCGTTTCGCTCGGCACCTGGAACTGGCTGATCTTCGGTTTCGTCCTGATGGCGCTGGAAGTACTGGCGCCGGGCGTATTCCTGTTCTGGCTGGGACTCGCCGCGCTGTTGGTCGGCCTGATCTCGTTCGCCGTTGCCGTGTCCTGGCAGATTCAGCTCGTGATGTTCGCGATCTTCGCCGCCGCCGCCGTGCCGGTGTGGCGCCGCCTCGCCCGACCGAAGCTGGATGCGAGCGCCAGCCCCTTCCTCAACAAGCGCGCCGAGGCGCTGCTCGGCCGCGAGTTCACGCTGGAGAAGCCGATCGTCGACGGCAGCGGCACCATGCGCATCGGCGACACCGTCTGGCGCGTCGCCGGCCCGGATACGCCGGCTGGGACGAGAGTGAAGGTGGTGCAGGTGGATGGCGCCAACCTGACGGTCGCCGCGGCATAGTCCGCCGTCATTGCGAGCGAAGCGAAGCAATCCAGAATCTTTCCGCGGGAGCAGTCTGGATTGCTTCGCGGAGCCTATCATCGGGCCGCGCTTCGCCCGGACCCGTTGGCTCGCAATGACGAGTTTGTTGGACCGGCGTCGCCAGGCTTAGACGCCATTCTTGCTGCTCCACCTCTCCGCAAATTTGTGCAGCGGCATGAATGTCTCGCACAAGTCCCGCCCGAGCGGTGTCAGGCTGTAACCGCCGCCTTCGCCGAGTTCTACGAAGCCCGCTTCGCGCAGTTCGCTCAGCCGCGCTTGCAGCACCGTCGGCGAGGCTTCGTCGCAGGCGGTGCGCAGCGCGCGGGAGGTGAGGGGAGCATCGCGCAACTCCCACAAGATCCGCAGGCTCCAGCGCCGTCCCAGCAGGTCGAGCAGCGCCATGATCGGCCGTCCCGTGCGCGAGCCGCGGACGCCGCTTGATCTGGAAGAGGCTTGTTTCGCCATCGTGCCCCTCTTGCGTTCTGCTACAGATAATGTAGCATTTTGCTACGATAATTGTAGCGCCAGAGACGGCCCATGTCTCAAGCCATATCTCAAGCCATGTCTCAGGATACGCCTCGCATCGCGCAGCTCGCGCCACCTTATCCCCCGGAGATCGGGGTGCAGTTCAACCGCATCATGCGCGGCGCGCCGCCGCTGATGCTGTTCCGGGTGATGGCGGGCCACAGCCGCGCCTGGGACAAGTTTCGCGCCGGCGGCCTGCTCGATCCCGGGCCGCTGTCCTTGCGCCAGCGCGAGATCGTCATCGATCGCACCTGCGCGCTGAACAAATGCGAATATGAATGGGGCGTGCATGTCGCGATCTTCGCCGGTCCGGCGAAACTCACCGCGGACGAGGTCCGCGCCACCGTGCAGGGCGATGCGACGTCAGCCTGCTGGTCGCCGGCCGAGCAGGCACTGATCGCCGCGGTCGACGCGCTGCATCACCGCGCGACGCTTGACGATGCGGAATTCGCCGCGCTTGCGGCGCATTACGACGAGGCGCAGATTCTCGAGATCATGCTGCTGTGCGGATTCTATCGCACGGTGTCGTATCTGGCGAATGGGCTGCGGCTGCCGCTGGAGGAGAAGGCAGCGCGGTTTCCGGCGGTCTAACCGCCCGTCATTGCGAGCGTAGCCAAGCAATCCAGAGTCTCTCCGCAGAGGCAGTCTGGAATGCTGCGCTGCGCTCGCAATGACGGAGGAGAGAGAGGGCGCGCTAAGCCACGCCCGCCCGCAACAGATCGTGCAAATGCACGATGCCGACCACCTTGTTCGCTTCTGTCACGACCAGCGTCGTGATCTTGCGCGTGTTCAGCACCTCGATCATCTCGGTCGCGAGCATCGACGGCGGCACGGTTTTCGGCTGCCTGGTCATGATGTCGTCGACCGACGCCGTCAAAAGATCCGGCCGCATATGACGGCGCAGATCGCCGTCGGTGATGATGCCCGCGACCTCGCCTCCCTCGTCGACGATGCAGACGCACCCCAGGCCCTTGGCCGACATTTCCATCACGGCGTCCGACATCTTGGTGCCGGCCGGCTTCACGGGGATCTCTGCGCCGGTGCGCATGTAGTCGCGGACGAATTTCAGCATGGCGCCAAGCTTGCCGCCGGGATGGAAATGCGCGAACTCCAGCGCGGTGAAGCCGCGGCCTTCGAGCAAGGCAATCGAAATCGCATCGCCGATCGCGGCCTGCATCAGCGTTGAGGTGGTCGGCGCCAGATTGTGCGGACAGGCCTCGCGCGCCTTCGGCAGTTCGATGACGATGTCGGCGGCCTGGCCGAGCGAGGAGCCGGCGTTCGAGGTCACCGCGATCATCGGGATCGCAAACCGCGCCGAATAATTCACGAGGTTCTTCATCTCCGGCTGCTCGCCGGACCAGGACAGCGCCATGATGACGTCGTCGGTGGTGATCATGCCGAGGTCGCCATGGCCGGCTTCGGCGGCATGCACGAAGAAGGCGGGCGTACCGGTCGAGGCCAGCGTCGCCGCGATCTTGCGCGCCATGTGGCCGGACTTGCCGAGCCCGGTGACGATGACGCGGCCCTTGGCCTGCCGGATCAGCTCGACTGCCGCGGCAAACGTAGCGCCGAGCGGGCCGCGCAGCGCGGCGGCGAGCGCGTTGATGCCGCCGCTCTCCGTCTCCAGCGTGCGGAGCGCGGATTCGACGCTGGCGGGGGCGGGGCCGGATGATTGGGTCATCAGCGGTTTCGGACTCGGCATGATTTGATCCAGGAAGGTGGGCGATTGCCCGGTCGGCGCCTCCTTAGCACGCCGGCGCCTTCGAGGCGACGCGGCCTCCAGACCCTCAACGGGTCATTAACCATAATTGTTTTAACTCCATTAACGATGGTTCCCGCTGTTCGCGGCGGCCTATCGCGGAAGTGCCTGATTTCGTTGGAGTTGTTCTTATCGTGGGGTCGTCTCCAGGCAGGAGCCGGAGCAAGCGCGCGCAACTCGTCCGCGCCGCTTTGCCGTGCCTGCTGCTGACGGCGCTGGAGAGCGCTCCGGCCACGGCCCAGAGCCTCACGCCCGATCTGTTCAATCCGAGCCGCGGCGGCTTCGCCTCGCCGGACACGCTGCCGACGCGCCGCACGGCCGGCATGCAGCAGCCGCCTTCCGATGCGCTGCCGGGGCTGCCAGATCCCAATGCCGATCCACGCAAGCGCCAGCAGGTGCCGGCGAGTTCGCGCATCGGTCAGGTCCCGACCTACGGGCTGCCTGCCGCCAACGGTGCCAGCGGTTCAGGGTACGACTCGCTCAACCGCAAGCGGCAGCAGCCAAAGCTCTATCCGGGGCAGCCGAAGCCAAAGCGCCCCGGACCAGGCTCGTCGATGCCATCAGCGACCCCGGTCACGAGCCTCGGTCCACCGCGCATCGCGCCGCCGCCGTCGGACACCGCCAACAAGACGCCGATCCCGCGAGCGATGGCCGGCACCGTGCCCGGCCAGCCGCTCCGCCGCCGCCTCAAGCTCGACGAAGATCCGTTCGGCGCGGTTGGCGACTACGCCGGCAGCTTCCTGATCAAGGGCGGGCTCGAGCTCTCGGCCGGCTACGACAGCAATCCGGCGCGCCTCAACAAGCCGGTCGGCTCGCCGGCCTACGTGGTCGCGCCCGACCTGCTCGTGATGTCGGACTGGGAGCGTCACGCGCTGGTTGCGGATTTGCGCGGCTCGTTCTCGGGATACACCAACAACATGCCGGCGACCATCGACGGCTTCGCTTCGCCCTCGCCGGTCGAGGTCGACCGTCCCGACTTCACCGGCCATGTCGACGGCCGTTTCGACGTCGATCGCGACCTCAAGCTGACCTCGCAATTTCGCCTCAGGCTCGCCACCGACAATCCCGGCAGCCCGAACGTGCAGGCCGGCCTGCAGAAATTTCCGGTCTACGCCACTTATGGCGGCACCTTCGGCTTCGACCAGACCTTCAACCGCTTCCAGGTCGCGACCGGCGCCACCGTCGATCGCACCGCCTACACCAACTCCAAGCTCACCGACGGCACGACCTCGAGCAACGACGACCGCGACTTCAACCAGTATGGCGGCGTCGGGCGTTTCTCCTATGAGCTGAAGCCGGGCTTGAAGCCGTTCGTCGAAATCCAGGGCGACAGCCGCGTGCACGACCAGGCCGCTGACCGCAACGGCTACTTCCGCGATTCATCCGGCGGCTATGGAAAGGTCGGCTCGTCCTTCGAGTTCTCGCGCATCCTGACCGGTGAAGTCTCGGTCGGCTATTCCGCGCGCAACTATGTCGACCCGCGGCTGAGCCAGCTCGCAGGCTTCCTCACCTCCGGCTCGCTGATCTGGAACGCCAGCGGCCTGACCACGGTGAAATTCTTCACCGACACACAGATCGCGGAAACCACCGTCCCCGGCTCCTCCGGCGTGCTGGTGCGCACCTACGCTGCCGAAGTCGATCACGACTTCCGCCGCTGGCTCACGGCCGTGGGCAAGTTCACCTACGGCACGCTCGACTACCAGGGCCAGAACCGCAACGACAAGACCTACTCGCTCGAAGGCAACCTGATCTACAAGCTCAACCGCAACCTCTGGATCAAGGGCACGCTGCGGCATGACATTTTGGATTCGAACCAGCCGGGATCTAGCTCGCAAGGGACGGTGGTGATGGTCGGGGTGAGGATGCAGAATTGAGGGCTCCCGGATGGTGGGCCCGGCGGAGCCAAGCCTCAGATGTCGTCCTGGCGAAGGCCAGGACCCATTACCCCAGGGAGAGATTTGACGACGACCGGTCGTTCGGGATTAGCACCGTCTGCCATCGATAGATTTCGCGGTATGAGTCCTGGCCTTCGCCAGGACGACAGCGGATTGCTTGTCTGCCTTCGAGCTGTGCGGCTCGCTAGAACCTACCTTGGCAGATCCGTCTTCCCCATCAAGAACGTATCGATCGACCGCGCACACAGCCGGCCCTCGCGGATCGCCCACACCACCAGCGATTGGCCGCGGCGCATGTCGCCGGCCGAGAACACGTTCGGGCGCGAGGTCTGGTAGTCGAGCGTGTTGGCCTTGACGTTGCCGCGCGGGTCGAGCTCGACCGAGAGCAGCTTGAGCAGACCTTCGTGCACGGGATGGACGAAACCCATCGCGAGCAGGACGAGCTCGGCGTCGAGATCGAACTCGGTGCCGGCAATCGGCTTGAACTTGTCGTCGACGCGCACGCAGTGCAGCTTGCTGACCTTGCCGTTCTCGCCGGAAAACTTCTGCGTCAGCACGGCGTATTCGCGGATCGCGCCTTCGGCCTGGCTGGAGGAGGTGCGCATCTTCAGCGGCCAGTTCGGCCAGGTCAGGCCCTTGTTCTCGCGCTCGGGCGGGGCCGGCATGATCTCGAGCTGGGTGACCGAGAGCGCGCCCTGGCGCAGCGAGGTGCCGATGCAGTCAGAGCCGGTGTCGCCGCCGCCGATGACGACGACATGCTTGCCACCGGCCAAAATCTCGGTGACGCCGCCCAGCGGCTCCTCGGAGACGCGGCGGTTCTGCTGCGGCAGAAAATCCATCGCATAGTGGACGCCGTCGAGGTCGCGGCCGGGGATCGGCAGGTCGCGCGGAGCTTCCGCGCCGCCGGTCAGCGCGACCGCATCGTACTCGTTGAGCAGCTCGCGCGGATCGACATTGCCTTCGGCGCCGACATGGCTGTTGTAGTGGAAGGTGACGCCTTCGGCTTCCATCTGCGCCACACGGCGGTCGATGATGTTCTTCTCCATCTTGAAGTCGGGAATGCCATAGCGCAGCAGGCCGCCGGCCTTGGCGAACTTCTCGAACAAATGCACGTCGTGGCCGGCTCGCGCGAGCTGCTGCGCGCAGGCCATGCCGGCCGGACCAGAGCCGATCACCGCGACCTTCTTGCCGGTCTTGACCGCTGCGACTTCCGGCTTGACCCAGCCATTGTCCCAGGCGCGATCGACGATCGCGCATTCGATGGTTTTGATGGTGACGGGGTTGTCGTCGATGTTGAGCGTGCAGGATGCCTCGCACGGCGCCGGACAAATGCGGCCGGTGAACTCCGGGAAATTGTTAGTCGAGTGCAGGTTGCGCGAGGCTTCTTCCCAGTTGTCCTGATAGACGAGGTCGTTGAAGTCGGGGATCTGGTTGTTGACCGGGCAGCCGGGCGTGCCGGGCGCGACCGACCCGGTGCCGTGGCAAAAGGGAATGCCGCAGTTCATGCAGCGCGCAGCCTGGTCGCGCGTTTCCTTCTCGCTCAAGGGAACGACGAATTCGTGAAAATGCTTCACGCGCTCGGCGACCGGTGCGTACTTGCGATCATGCCGTTCGATTTCGAGAAAACCCGTGATCTTGCCCATCAAACCCGAAGTCCCTGCCGCTTAATCGTTTGTCGTTTCGCCCCTCATCCTGAGGAGCGGCGCCGTTAGCGCCGCGTCTCGAAGGATGAAGGCCCCGCTGATGGTCTCATGGTTCGAGACGGCGCGTCGCGCCTCCTCACCATGAGGCTTTCTTACCTACGCCCCGATCGCGATTTTCGGCTCGGCGTCCGCGTTGGCGGCCAGTTCGCGCAGCGCGCGCCGGTACTCGACCGGCATCACCTTGCGGAATTTGGGCAGCCAGTCCTTCCAATTGGCAAGGATGTCGGCGGCGCGCTTGGAGCCGGTCGCTTTGGCATGGCGCGTGACCAGGACGTGCAGCCGCTCGACGTCGGACTCGAGCAGGTTGTTGAACACGTCGACCCGGCCGTGCGCCTCGAGGTCACCAAACTGGTTGTAGGCGCTCTGGGCAATCATCTCCTCCGAGAGGACCGGCTGGAGCTCGACCATCGAGAGGTTGCAGAGCTTGTCGAAGTCGCCGCTTTCGTCGAGCACATAGGCGATTCCGCCGGACATGCCGGCTGCGAAGTTGCGCCCGGTCTTGCCGAGCACGACGACGATGCCGCCGGTCATGTATTCGCAGCAATGATCGCCCGCGCCCTCGACCACCGCGACCGCGCCGGAGTTGCGCACGGCAAAGCGTTCGCCGGCGACGCCGCGGAAGTAGCACTCGCCTTGAATTGCGCCGTACATCACGGTGTTGCCGACGATGATGCTCTCTTCCGGCACGATGCCGCTGTCCTTCGGCGGCTTGACGATGATCTTGCCGCCCGACAGGCCCTTGCCGACATAGTCGTTGGCTTCACCCTCGAGATCGAAGGTGACGCCGTGCGCGAGCCAGGCGCCGAAGGCCTGGCCGGCGGTGCCCTTGAGGCTGACATGAATGGTGTCATGCGGCAGCCCCGCATGGCCGTAGATCTTGGCGACCGCACCCGACAGCATCGCGCCGGCGGAACGGTTGGTGCTGTTGATCGCGGCTTCGATCTTGACCGGTGCGCCGCGGTCGAGCGCGGGCTGCGCCTTCTCGATCAGCGAGCGGTCGAGCACCGCTTCCAGATGATGGTTCTGGCGCTCCGAATGATAGATCTTCTGGCCCTTCTCTTCCTTCTGGCGGACAAATAGCTTGGAGAAGTCGAGGCCCTTGGCCTTCCAGTGCGCGACCAGCTTGGTCTGGTCGAGCAGCTGAGTCTGGCCCACCATCTCATTGAAGGTGCGGAAGCCGAGGCTCGCCATGATCTCGCGGACTTCCTCCGCAACGAAGAAGAAGTAGTTGATCACGTGCTCGGGCTGGCCGGTGAAGCGCTTGCGCAGAACCGGATCCTGCGTCGCGACCCCGACCGGGCAGGTGTTGAGGTGGCACTTGCGCATCATGATGCAGCCGGCCGCGATCAGCGGCGCGGTGGCAAAGCCGAACTCGTCGGCCCCCAGCAGCGCGCCGATCACGACGTCGCGGCCGGTGCGGAAACCGCCGTCGACCTGGACCACGATACGGCTGCGCAGCCGCTCGCGCACCAGCGTCTGGTGGGTTTCGGCAAGGCCGATCTCCCACGGCGAGCCGGCATGCTTGATCGAGGTCAGCGGCGAGGCGCCGGTGCCGCCCTCGAAGCCCGCGATGGTGACGTGGTCGGCGCGCGCCTTGGCGACGCCCGCGGCCACCGTGCCGACGCCGATCTCGGAGACGAGCTTGACCGAGACCGCGCCGTCCGGGTTGACGTTCTTGAGGTCGTAGATGAGCTGCGCCAGATCCTCGATCGAGTAGATGTCGTGGTGCGGCGGCGGCGAGATCAGGCCGACGCCCGGCGTCGAATGCCGGACCTTGGCGATGGTGGCGTCGACCTTGTGACCGGGCAGCTGGCCGCCTTCGCCGGGCTTGGCGCCCTGGGCCATCTTGATCTGCATCATGTCGGAGTTGACGAGATACTCCGTCGTGACGCCGAAGCGGCCGGATGCGACCTGCTTGATCGCCGAGCGCATGGAATCGCCGTTCGGCATCGGCTTGAAGCGGTCGGCTTCCTCGCCGCCTTCGCCGGTGTTCGACTTGCCGCCGATCCGGTTCATGGCGATCGCGAGCGTGGTGTGCGCCTCGCGCGAGATCGAGCCGAAGCTCATCGCGCCAGTGGCAAAACGTCGGACGATGTCCTTGGCCGGCTCGACTTGCTCGATCGGCACCGGCTTTCGCTTCTCTTCCTCGGCGCCCTTGATCCGGAACAGGCCGCGCAGCGTCAACAGGCGCTCCGACTGCTCGTTGAGGATCTTTGCAAAGGCGCGGTAGCGCTCCAGCGAATTGCCGCGCGCGGCGTGCTGAAGCAGCCCCACCGACTCGGCGGTCCACGCATGGTCCTCGCCTCGGGTGCGGTAGGCATATTCGCCGCCGACGTCGAGCGAGGTCTTGTAGACCAGCGCGTCGCCGAACGCGTCGGCATGACGGCGCACCGCCTCTTCGGCGATCTCCGACAGGCCGACGCCCTCGACGCGGGTGTGGGTGCCGGCGAAGAATTTTCCGACGAAGTCGGCCTTGAGGCCGACCGCGTCAAAGATCTGCGCGCCGCAATAGGACTGGTAGGTCGAGATGCCCATCTTGGACATCACCTTGAGCAGGCCCTTGCCGATCGACTTGATGTAGCGCTTGACGATCTCGTAATCGTCGAGCGAGCCGGGCAGGCGGTCCTTCATCGCGATGATGGTTTCGAACGCGAGATAGGGATTGATCGCTTCGGCGCCGTAGCCGGCGAGGCAGGCGAAATGATGCACTTCGCGCGGCTCGCCGGATTCGACGACGAGGCCGACCGAGGTGCGCAGGCCGGTGCGGATCAAATGGTGATGCACGGCGGCGCAGGCGAGCAGCGACGGGATCGGCACCCGGTCGGTGCCGACCATGCGGTCGGACAGGATGATGATGTTGACGCCTTCACGCACCGCGCTTTCAGCGCGCGCGCAGAGCTCATCCAGCACCTGGTCCATACCGGCCGCACCGAGGCCGGCGTGGAAAGTCGTATCCAGCGTGCGCGACTTGAAGTGGGATTCGGCCACGTCGGAGATGGAGCGGATCTTTTCGAGATCCGCGTCGGTCAGGATCGGCTGACGTACTTCAAGACGCTTGGTGGTGGCCATCCCCTGGAGGTCGAACAGGTTCGGCCGCGGTCCGATGATCGAGACCAGGCTCATCACCAGCTCCTCGCGGATCGGGTCGATCGGCGGATTGGTGACCTGCGCAAAATTCTGCTTGAAGTAGGTGAACAGCGGCTTGGCCTTGTCCGACAGCGCCGAGATCGGCGTGTCGTTGCCCATCGAGCCGGCTGCCTCCTCGCCGGTGGCCGCCATCGGCGTCATCAAGATGGCGATGTCTTCCTGGCTGTAGCCGAACGCCTGCTGGCGATCGAGCAGCGACAGGTTGGAGCGTACGCCGGTGGTCGGCACCTTCGGCAGCTCTTCCAGCACGATCTGGGTCCGCTCCAGCCACTCCTCGTAGGGATGACTCCGGGCGAGCTCGGCCTTGATCTCGTCGTCGGGAATCAGGCGGCCCTGCTCGAGGTCGACCAGCAGCATCTTGCCGGGCTGGAGCCGCCACTTGGTGATGATCTGGTCCTCAGGGATGGTCAGCACGCCCATCTCGGACGCCATCACGATGCGGTCGTCCTTGGTGACGAGGTAGCGCGCCGGCCGCAGGCCGTTGCGGTCGAGCGTGGCGCCGATCTGACGGCCGTCGGTGAAAGCGATCGCGGCGGGGCCGTCCCACGGCTCCATCAGCGCGGCATGATATTCGTAGAAGGCGCGGCGCTTCTCATCCATCAAGGGATTGCCGGCCCACGCCTCCGGAATCATCATCATGACGGCGTGCGGCAGCGAGTAGCCGCCCTGCACCAGGAACTCGAGCGCGTTGTCGAAGCAGGCGGTGTCCGACTGTCCTTCGTAGGAGATCGGCCAGAGCCGATTGATGTCCTTGCCGTAGAGCTGCGAGCTCACTGAGGCCTGGCGTGCCGCCATCCAGTTGACGTTGCCGCGCAGCGTGTTGATCTCGCCGTTATGCGCGATCATCCGGTAGGGATGCGCCAGCGACCAGGCCGGGAAGGTGTTGGTCGAGAAGCGCTGATGCACCAGCGCCAGCGCGCTCTCGAAATCCTTCTCGTGCAGATCGGGATAGTACTTGCCGAGCTGGTCGGCGAGGAACATGCCCTTGTAGATCACCGTGCGGCACGACATCGAGCACGGGTAATAGCCGGCGAGCCCGCGGTCGCGGCGCTGGTAGATTGCCTGGGAGATCGACTTGCGCAGGATGTAGAGCCGGCGCTCGAAATCGTCCTCGGTCTCGGCGGTGCCGTTGCGGCCGATGAACACCTGCATGCAGGCGGGTTCGGTCGGCTTCACGGTGACGCCGAGTGAGGAATTGTCGGTCGGCACATCGCGCCAGCCGAGCAGCGTCAGGCCTTCTTCCTTGATCTGGTCGGCGATGATGCTCTTGATGACGTTGCGCCAGGCGGTGTCGCGCGGCATGAACAGCGCGCCGATGGCGTATTCGCCGGGGTTGGGCAGCGCGAAGCCGAGCTCCTTGGCCTTGCGGGCGAAGAAGGCGTGCGGGATCTGCACCAGGATGCCGGCGCCGTCGCCAGCGCGCGGGTCGGCACCCACAGCGCCGCGATGCTCGAGGTTGCAGAGGATGCTCAGCGCGTCCGCGACGATCTCGCGGGACTTCTTGCCCTTGATGTTGGCGATGAAGCCGACGCCGCAAGAATCCTTTTCCAGGCTGGGATCGTAGAGGCCTTCCGCCGGCGGACGTGAATTGTGCTCCTGAATCGGATCGGTCGTTTTCGAGGCGACCGTCGCCGACAGTTGTTCTGCCACGATGTTTGCGCGCTCGAATTGCGACCCGTTCATGATTCCTATCCTCTCCATGCGGCAAGCTGCCTCACCGCCATCTTCGGCGCACCTTGGGCGTTCCGCGGCACCCGCTCCTGGGCTACCGCTCGTCCGCTGCGAGCCGCATTTTCTTAAATTCAGGCCAAGGCGTTCTACGTCCCCGAGAACGGCTTTGCCTGTTGCCTTCTGGCGCTCGAAAGCACCAACTTTCGCTGCAATCCCTATGCCGGAACCGCAAGCAAAATTGAGACAGTCTTACTGTCCTAAACATCACCTTGCCAAATTTTTGTCTATCACACAAGCGCGTGCAAGTCCCGATTCCCAACATGTCAATCAACGCTTTCCGCTTGCGCGCCGCCCTGGATTTGAAGCAAACGCGCCCCTATCCGGCCCAAGCGCCGCCGGAATCCCGAATGAAGCTTCGTCTTGGCCCTTCGAAAGGCGCGCCACGCCGCAAGAAGCGAAAGAGCGCAAGCCCCGTCAGGGCCTGACAGGAGCGTATCGACCATGAAGTTTTTCACAGGATGTGTGGCCGCAGCCTTGCTGGCGCTAGCCGCGACTGCGGCCCAAGGGCAAATTCTGGCGAACGGGGCCGCGCGCGGAGCCTATGTCGCGGTGTCGGATTTCGATGGGCCGTATGGGCCGCCCGAAGCCGCCCCGCCACCACCGCCGCGTTACGGATATGGCTATGATGACGGGCGCGCGCCGGCGCCGGTGGCGGCCTTACCGGCCACCGAGGTCTATGCCGTGTTGCGCGACAACGGCTTCTCGCCACTCGGAATCCCTCGCCTGCGCGGTGCCGTCTACACGATTGCGGTGATCGACCGCCGCGGCGACGACGGGCGTCTTGTGATCGACGCCCGCGATGGCCGGATCCTCCGTTTCGTGCCGGCCGCCGACGCCTTCGGCATGGCTCCGGCCCATGAGGAGCGCGCGGTAACACCTTACGGGCCACAAAGCGCGCTGCCGCCGCTGACCATGGTCCGCAGCGGCCCACCGCGGCCGCCAGCCCCGATCCCGCATGTCGCAAGCCGCACCGTCCCGCTGCCCAAGGCCGCCCCGCCGCGCGGCGAGAGGCCGATGGCCGCCACCAAGCCGGCGTCGCCCGAGCCGGCGCCGCAGCAGGCCCAGGCACCGCAGGCTCAGCCTGTGCAGCAGACGGCCGCCGCGCAACCGAAGACCGCCGAGTCGGCGGCGCAAGCCGCCGCGCCAACCGTCGGCCAGGCCAAGCCCGCAGGGACGATCCTCCCGACCCAGGACATGCCGGCGGCACAGGGGCTGGATTGAGCGCGATGCTGGGTGATCGGCTCGCTGCGAGATGCGAGCTGGTCCCACACCTCCGGTGTCGTCCTGGCGAAGGCCAGGACCCATACCGCGAGGTCTATCGGCGGTAGAAGGTGCGAGTACCGGGCGCGAGTACCGGGCGACAGGTCTTCGCCAAATCTCTCTCTGAGGTAATGGGTCCTGCCTTCGCCAGGACGACGGCGCGGAGAGGGACGAGCAAATCAAAAGGCGCCTGGAGGACCTCGGGCGCCTTTTTCTGCTGGAAGGAATCACCCCTCAGCTCCGTCCATACCCCGCCGCTTCCAGGATCAAATTCGCCACGTCCTTTCCAGCGAGAGGTGGCCGGCATCGAGCTCGATCGTGGTTGCGTTCATGCGCTTGGCGAGGAAGCGTTCGAAATCGGGATTGATGGTGTCATCGTTCTTCGACACCGCGTACCAGCTCGGCTTGGAGTGCCATGCCGCTTCGGTGGTGCGGCCGGCGAAGATCGAGGCCGCCGTCGGCCATTGCACCGCGTAAAGCTCCTTGGCCCGCTCCGGCTTCACGCCATTGGCAAAATACTTCAGGAAGGCGTCT
Organism: Bradyrhizobium sp. 142; assembly: GCF_023074015.1. Taxonomy (NCBI): domain Bacteria; kingdom Pseudomonadati; phylum Pseudomonadota; class Alphaproteobacteria; order Hyphomicrobiales; family Nitrobacteraceae; genus Bradyrhizobium; species Bradyrhizobium sp. 142. The sequence continues at coordinate 23,549 of NZ_JADPKQ010000209.1, read as the reverse complement.
TCCGAGAGTTTTGTGTAGCCGTCGCGCTCGACGATGCCGGCGCGCACTGGACCGGTCGGAAACTGCTTCGACAGCGCGACAAAATCCTCGTTCGCATCGGGGGCGCGCGCGGCGACATAGACGAGCCCGGTGACCTTCGGGTCAGTGCCGACCTGGCTGATCACGGTGCCGCCCCAGGAATGCGCAACCAGCACGGACGGCCCGTCCTGCTCGGCCAGCGCACGCTCGGTCGCCTCGACGGAGTCCGCAAGCGACGACAGCGGATTCTGCACGGCGGTGACGTGCAATCCGGCGGCCTGAAGGATCGGGATCACTTCCGACCAGCTCGAGCCGTCGGCCCAGGCGCCGTGCACCAGCACGACGTTCCTCGCCTTGACGGTCTGCGGTGTCTGCGCGTGGGCAAGGCTGATCGGAGCCGCTAGCAGGCTCGCGGCGACGAAAAGGCTGCGCCAAAGTGTCATGATCGTTCTCCGTCTTGTTTTGGGTTGGATATCCAAAGGACGAGGCGCAGGGCGGCGGCGTTGCGCCGTTTCACCGCTCTGTGATGCAGTGCAGTAGTCCAGCAACGCAGTCCGCCAATCGGTGACGTCCTGAAAGGCCGAGACCATCATCTCAGGGAGGGTATGGCAGTTTCGTCCTTCGGTATTCCTTCCGCGCACGATTATCGATCTCGCGGTAGGATTTGTTGGCCTCGCCGGGACAAGGAGAGCCAAACAAAAAAACGCCCCGGGGCACCGGGGCGTTTTCGCAACTTGGCGGCTATCGTTGTGCTTAGGCGGCGACCGAGTTCTCGATCACCTGCGCGCCTTGCGCGCCGGTGTTGATCGCGATCTGGCGCGGTTTCTTGGCTTCGGGAATCTCGCGCACGAGGTCGACATGAAGCAGGCCGTTCTCGAGCGAGGCATTCTTTACCTGCACAAAGTCGGCGAGCTGGAAGGCGCGCTCGAACGCACGCGCGGCGATGCCGCGGTAGAGCACTTCGGACTTCGAGTTCTCGTTCGCGACTTTGTCGCCCTTAATCGTCAGCGTGTTTTCCTTCGCGACGATAGAGAGGTCATCCTTGGAGAAGCCGGAGACTGCAACCGTGATGCGGTAGGCGTTCTCGCCAGTGCGCTCGATGTTGTAGGGGGGATAGCCGGGGCTGCCGTCCGAACCGGCCTGGTCGAGCAGGTTGAAGAGACGGTCGAAGCCGACGGTGGAACGGTAGAAGGGGGTCAGATCGTAGGTACGCATGGTCAAGTCCTCCATTGAGCGACTGTTGGCAACCCGCCCGCCTATCGGGCCGGGCTTAGTCTGTGTGCAGCCTGATGTTCCGGTTCCGAAACACTGGTAGCGGCCTGCACCATGGTGATATGGGTTTGGGGAAACTGCGTTCAAGAGGGCGGCAATCAGCGCCTCTGTGGCGCTCCCGCCCCCTGATTTTCAGCACTTCCCCACCCATGACGCTTGTCTCGATTCCGTCCAATCCCGTGCCCGAAGACGTCGTCAGCGGTACCATCAAGACGCCCGATGGTGCCGAGCTGCGTTTTGCGCGCTGGGCGCCGCCCGCGGGCCGCAAGGGTACCGTCTGCGTCTTCACCGGGCGCAGCGAGCAGATCGAGAAATATTTCGAGACGGTGCGCGACCTGCGTGACCGCGGCTTTGCGGTGGCGATGATCGACTGGCGCGGGCAGGGCCATTCCTCGCGCCGGCTGCGCGATCCGCGCAAGGGCTATGTGCGCGACTTCGCCGACTTCGAGATCGACGTCGAGACCTTCGTGCAGCAGGTGGTGCTGCCCGATTGCCCGCCGCCCTTCTTCGCGCTGGCCCATTCCATGGGCGGCGCGGTGATGCTTCGCCTGGCGCATGCGGGAAAACGCTGGTTCGACCGCATGGTGCTGTCGGCGCCGATGATCGACCTGCCCGGCCGCGCCACCTCGTTTCCGGTGCGGACGCTAGTGAAGACGATGCGGCTGCTCGGTCAGGGTGGCCGCTACATTCCCGGCGGCAGCGACCGCCTCACCGGGCTCGATCCCTTCATCAACAACCCCCTGACCAGCGACCCCGTGCGCTATGCCCGCAATGCCGCGATTCTGGAGGAGGATCCGACGCTCGGGCTGGCCTCACCGACGGTCGCCTGGGCCGATACGGCGTTCCGCGCGATGAACACCTTCAAGCGCATGAGCTACCCGTCCGAAATTCGCCAGCCGATCCTGATGCTGGCGGCCTCCAATGACACCGTGGTGTCGACCGCGGCGATCGAGGAGTTCGCCTATCATCTGCGCGCCGGCTCCCACCTCGTCATCGCCGGCTCGAAGCACGAGATCCTCCAGGAGCAGGACCGCTACCGCTCCCAGTTCTGGGCCGCCTTCGACGCCTTCGTACCGGGCACGCCGCTGTTCAAGTGAGAGTTTGGATTGAATGGCTGCCGCGCGCGAGGTGCGCTCCCTCGCCCCGTTCTTACGGGGAGAGGGTTGGGGTGAGGGGCTGCTTCCGCAGGGGACGGTGACAATGGGACTGGCGGAGACTCCTCATTCTCCGTCATTGCGAGCGCAGCGAAGCAGCCCAGAATCCTTCCGCGGAGACAGTCTGGATTGCTTCGCTGCGCTCGCAATGACGATGTGGATGCAATCCGACCTTTCCCCGCAAGCAGGGTGAGGTAAGAAAGAGCGCTACAGCGTCTTCAGATACTCGATCAAATCGTAGCGCTCGGCGTCGTCCTTGAACGTGCGGCCGATCACGCCGGGGCGTTTCGGCTCGCCTTCCCTGCGCTCGAAGGAATGGCCGAGCACGCTGTTGCCCTGGATCGGTTTGTCGTCAGGTCCCGTCATGGAGAACTGCGTTTCGCCGGTCTTGCAGCGCTCGTCCGCGCTGACCACAAAGCCGACGGTCACGGGATCATAGTCGCGGTGGCCCATGCAGAACTTCGTCGGGCGCTCTTTCTGCGGCTTCAGCAGCCAGTACAGCGAAGGCACCGAGCCGTTGTGCAGATAGGGGGCGGTCGCCCAGATGCCGTTCAGCGGCCGCGCCCGATAGCGTGGTCCGGGTGCCGGATTGAGGCAGTTCTTGCGGGCGAGATTCCACAGTTTCGCCCGCTCGGCGTCCGGGATCTTCTCGTCGTCCATCCACTTGCGGGCGACGAGGTCGACGACCGTCATCAAGCCCAGTGCGTACACCATCTCGGTCGGCGAGCTCGCGGTCGAGCCGTCGCATTGCCACCAGGTCTTGAGATCAGCCGTATTCACCTTCAGGAAGCCGGGCATGTCGACCGTCCTGCTGCTCAGCACAAGGGACTGTTCGGGATCGGTCTTGATCTCGTCGAGCGGGATCGTCACCGCGTTCAGGACCTTGCTGTCGCCGCTTGTCTCCCAATGTTTCGAGGACCAGAAGGCTGGGGTGTCGACGGCCGGCAGGTGACATCCGGAGCACATCTCGGCGTAGATCGCACGACCCCGTTCGATGCGATCGGGCTTCAGCTTCCAGGCATCGTCGAGGATCTGCGACGGCCATTTCGGCGACAGCAGGCCACCGAACTTCGGCTCGGCCGCCTTGAACGGATCGGGACCTCTGAGCATGTCCTCGATCCAGCCGAGTGTGTTGATATGAACCGAGGACCGCCAAAGCCTGTCCTCCGGATAGGCATCGGAGAGATTGAGCAGCGCGGTCACGCCGAGGGCTTCGCCGGCATTGCGGATCAGCGGCTGTTCGATCGAGGCGTCGTATTGGGCGAATTTGAACCACGGCACGGTCCATATCGCGGGATAGCTGACCGGCGCGTCCTGGGCATGCAGGTTCTTTTCGAATCCACTGAGCCCGCTCAGCGCGAGATCCTGTGAAAACACCTGGTTGCCGATGCGATTGAGGGCGTCGAGGCGGCCGAAACCTTCCTCGGTGTCCTTCTGCACCTTCTTGTCCCAGGTCTCCTTGTGCGCGATCGTATCGTTGTACTTGTTCTGCCAGTCGATCAGGAACGTGCCGATCGCGCCGAGCTTCTGCTTGAGCGCGTCGCGGTCGGTCTTGCTGGCTTCGGGGCCGAGCACGCGATCGGCAAAGCGCTGGAAGCGGAACGGAACATACACCGTGTAGGCGATCGACAGGCCGGTCGCGATCTCGAGCTTCTTCAGGTCGGTCATGGCGGGGCCGCCGTCGAAGCGCACGTCCGCGCCCTTGTAGTGGATCTGGCCGGTATGGCAGGCCGCGCAGGTCAGTCCGATCTTGTCCTCTTCGCGACGGCCCGTTGCGGGATCGACGACACCGGTCATCCGCGCGAAGCCCACCGGCAGCCCGTCGACGTTCTCCGCCGCCGTCCACCGGGTCGACCAGTCCGGCAACTGCGTTGTCGTCTCATAGACATTGGCGTAGCCAAAGCGGCGCAGTGTCGTCGCGTCGGTCTGGATCGACTGCGGGCTCGGGATGAAGCCGAAGCGCTCGAGATAGGCGCTGTCCTTCATCATGCCGGGCCGCGACACCAGATGAAGGCGTGGCTGCTCCAGCGCGAGGAACCAGCTGTAGGGCACCGGAAAAGTCGCGGTGCCCTGAGTGGCATGGTGGAACCAGTGCCGGTCCTTCAGCGACCAGTTTTGCTCGAGCCAGTAGGCTGCCGTCGTCTCCGGCACCCTGGGCAAGGGCGGCGGCAGCAGCTGCGCGAGGATTCCCTTCTGCGGCAGCATGGCGCGGACTTGGTCGGGGAATTCGGCCACCGCAACGAGCGCGACGAGGCCGATGGCGAGCAGCCAAGCCGCAACCTTGAGGGCGCCGCGCACTGTGCGCTGGCAGGCCGACAGTACCGGCTGCGACAGTAGCCGCTGGTTGATGCGAGCCGGGAATTTGCGCTCATTGAACAGCATGCGCACGTCGGCCACGCTGAGATAGCGGTCCTCGCCTTCGCCCTTGCCCATGATCTTCAGAAGGACGGGCCATTCGAATTTCATCAGCAACGGATAGTACCAGCGCGCGGCGCTGCCGGCGCGCTTGAGGTTGTCGTTCATGAAGGTCTTGATTTCCGAAGCGTTGAGACCTTGCTCGGTGTTGCCGCCGTCCGGATCGGTGTAGGCACGGCCGAAGCTGGCAAGCCGCGCAATCTCGTCCTCGTTGACGTTGCCGTCGACGCCGAGGATGCGCGAGCCGGCGCCGCGCTTGTCGAGGGGGCCGCCGCGCAGCGCGTCGAGCTGCGCGCCGGCAAAGATGCTCTTCAGGATGTGCTTAAGACCGTTGGCGATGAGCGCCACGCCGCGGACCTGGAGGCCGGCGAATGCCTTCTTCGGCCCCGTTTCGCCGCTCGCATCCGCGATGGTCTGCGACAGCGCGCCGAGCGGAACCGTTCCGCCGGCAACAAAACCCTCGCCGACGAGGCCGCGCAGGAACGGACAGGGATTGTCCTGCGACACTTCGATCGAGGGAACGAAGGGTTTCGAGGTGGGGTCATGCATGGCCCAAAAATCCTGAAAACAGCGAATCGGGAAAATCAGACGCGCCGATCAAGCGCGGAAAGTCCTAACAAACAGACTTTAGACTATACTACTTCAGCGTGTGACAATGTGTGGCTGAATTCACTGGGGGTTGTCAACAAAAGCGGACGCGAAATCGCCGCGCGGCGCAGCTTGCCCTCAGGATTCGGCGGCGCGTTTGACGTCGCTCTGGATCAGGGTCAATTTGCCGAGCGGGACGCCCGCCTTCAGCAGGCCCTCGCGGTAATGGGCAATGTCCTCGGGCCGTTTCCAGTGAAAATTGCGCAAATGGCGGTCGATATTCAGGGTAGGGTAGTTGCGCGTGAGCACCAAGGTGGCCTCGCTCGCTTCGACGATCCGCCCCAACTGCGCCAGCGCCGCGGCGCGGATCGCCAGCGCCTGCATGTGGTTGGGGTTGATGTAGAGCTGCTCGCGGGCCCACGACAGGGTCGCATCATACTGCCCCAGAAGATAATGGCTGAATGCGTTTAGCGCCGCCCATTGGTAGCGCGGATCGCTGTTGTCGCGCTGCGCCGCCATCGAAAACAGCTCGATCGCCTCGCGGTGCTCGCCGATGACGAAATGACAGATGCCGAGCACGCCGCGCGCGCCCACGTCGTAGGGATTGAGGGCGACCGCGCGCCTAGCGGCGTCCATCGCGGCCTCGTCATGCCCCTCCATGGCGTGGACCCAGGACAGGATCGAGAACGCGAAGGAGGAGCGCGGGTCGAGCCGGACGCTGGTTTCAGCGAGGTTCATCGCCTCGGCCCACATCTGGCGCGTGCCCTTGACCCAGCCGAACTGGATGCTCTGGATCTGGATCGTGGCGAGATAGGCGTGTGCGATCGACAGTTTGGGCTCGAGCCGGATGGCCTCCCGGAACAACTCGACGGCGGCGTTGAGGTCCTCTTTGGTCTGCCGGTAGTAGTGCGACAGCCCCTTGAGGAAGCGGTCCCAGGCGGTGACGTCGGTGGAGAGCCGCGCCGGCGCCGAGGCCTCCGCCCGGACGATCTCGGTGGCGATGGCGGCGGACAGGTTCGTGGTGATCTCGTCCTGCATCGCGAAGAGGTCGCCGATGTCGCGGTCGTAGCGGCCGGTCCAGAGCTGCTCGCCGGTTTCCGGCGCAATCAGTTCGGCGGTGACGCGGATCTTGGCTCCGGCACGCCGCACCGAGCCCTGGATCAAATAGGTGGCGTCGATCTCCCGCGCGATCAGGCGGGTGCTGGTGTTCCTGCCCTTGAAAGTGAAGGTCGAGTTGCGGCTCAGCACGCGATAGAAGGATTGCAGCGACAGCGCGTGGATCAGATCCTCGGTCAGGCCGTCGGAGAAATATTCATCCTGGGCGTCGCTGAGATTGGCGAAGGGTAGCACGCCGACAATCGCGGTCCGGTACTGCTGCGCGAGACTGGATGCCTCCTTCAGCTCGGGCGCAAGCGCCGGTGCGCCCTCGTGCGTCCAGGTCCAGACGCCGATCGGATCCTTGATGTTCTTGAAGCGATGGTTGCCGGCATCGACCAGCGACACGCTCAGATGCTTGCTCGCCTCCTCGCAGGCCTTGGCCGAGATGGCGAAGCCGCCGGGGCTCGCCACGGATTCGAGGCGCACGGCAATGTTGACATCGTCGCCGAAGACTTCGTCCTCATCGGCGATGACGTCACCCATATGGATGCCGAGGCGAAACTGCATGGCACGATCGGCAGGAAGGTGCTGGTTACGCTCCGCCATCAGCGTCTGCATCGCGATAGCGGCCTCGGTGGCGCCGACGATGCTCGGGAACTCCAGCAGGAATCCGTCGCCGGTGTTCTTCACGACGCGGCCGCCATGATTGAGGATAATGGGGTGGATCGCGCTGCGATGGGCCTTGAAGGCGGCATGGGTGCCGGCCTCGTCGCTGCCCATCATGCGCGAATAGCCGGCGACATCGGCGCAGACGATGGCAGCCAGGCGTCTTTCCATATCCACGGAGCTCCAAGGGCTGGCGGACCGGCCACGGGCGGTGGCAGTCGCCTCGAATCCTGCATTTCAAGAACCCTGCCTTTATAGAGCAGATGAGGCCCAGCGAAAGTATGATCCGCATTGCAAATTTGGGGTAAATTCTGCGCAATCGCGGCGGTGGACGGTGCGGGCCGAACCGATTAAGCCGAATCGCTTGAGACCGCCCGATCGGGGCGGCGGGGGAACGGCATGCTGGGCATTCACGAGATCTGGCTTTTCGTCCTGTCGGGATTGCTGCTCAATATCACGCCAGGGCCGGATACGGTCTATGTCATCGGCCGCAGCATGCAGATGGGATGGCGGGGCGGGGCCGCTGCCGCCTTCGGCATCAGTTGTGGCTGCTTTTTCCATGTCGCGGGCGCGGCGATCGGCCTTTCGGCCCTGCTGATGGCCTCATCCACCGCCTTCTCGATCCTGAAGCTGGCCGGCGCGGCCTATCTCGTCGTGACTGGCTTGCAGATGCTGTGGTCGCGCCCGGCGCTGGGGACGGCCATTGACGAGCCCGAGCGGGCCTCGCTGCGGCGAGTCTTCCTCCAGGGCGTCTTCACCAATGCGCTCAATCCCAAGGTGGCGCTGTTCTTCCTGGCCTTCCTGCCGCAATTCGTCGCAGCCGACGCGCCGCATAAGCCGCTAGCCTTCCTGACGCTGGGCCTGATCTTCATCTGCACGGGAACATTGTGGTGCCTGGTGCTGGCGGCGTTCGCGGCGAAGGCCGCCCACCGGCTCCGGCAGTCCGAAGGCGTGATCGCCTGGATCAACCGTACCCTCGGCGGCCTGTTCATCTATTTCGGCATTCGCGTCGCCATGCTGGAGACGCGGTAACCCGCCTTACGCGAATTCCTTCGCCAGCGCGCTGCCGGCGGGATAAAGGCCAAGCAGGATCATCGCGATCAGAAACCAGCGGCGAAACGCCTCCGCCGGCATCCGCGCCCGCACCGACTGGCCGATGAACATGCCGGCAAAGGCGCAGGCCATGCCGACGGCGCCGGGCACGGCATTGGCCGGCGTCAGCAATCCGCCGGCCGTCAGGTTGAAGGCGAGCGCCAGTGTCGCAGTGGTGAAGAACACGCCGAGCGCCTGCACCAGTTCGTCCTTCTCCATGCCGATCGCCTGCATGAACGGCATCGAGGGGATCACCTGCACGCCGGTCGAGGCCGAGATCACGCCGGTGACGACACCGACCACGCCGCCGACCCATTTCTCGTTCTGCGGCGCGACGCGGAAGTGAAACTTATTCAGCCCGATGACGGCGTAGATCATCAGCAGCACGCCGAGTACGATCGTGCCGTAGCGCGCATGCGGACCGGTCAGCGCGCCGGCATTGAGCCAGCATCCGATCACTGTGCCGATCATCAGCGGCCACAGCCGTCTCAGGATGTCGCGCAAGTGAGGGCCGACGAAGGTCTGCCAGATGTTGGTGACGATGGCTGGCACGATCACGATGGCGATCGCACGGCTCGGGGCCATGCTCACTGCAAGCAGGCCCATCGACACGGTCGGCAGGCCGAGCCCGACCACGCCCTTGACGAATCCGGCAACCAGGAACACGGCGGCGATGACGATGAGGAGCGGGTCGATCATCCCTGCACATTGACCGAAGCCGCGCCCCGGCACAATCTGGAGGTTACGCAGACAGCCTTCGTCTTGAACGAAGGCTGAGGAGAACCCGCCATGCGCTTCGACCTCGTTGACCTCCAACTCTTCATCGCAGTCGCCGACCAGCGCAGCATCACCCGCGGCGCGGAGCGCTCGCACCTGGCCCTGGCCTCGGCGAGCGCGCGCATCAAGGGGCTCGAGGAGGCGCTCGGTGTTGCGCTGCTCAAGCGCGGGCGCCGCGGCGTGGAGTTGACCGCGGCTGGCGAGAGCCTGCTCGATCACGCCCGCCTCGTCATTCACCAGATCGACGCCATGCGCGGCGATCTCGCCGGCTTTGCCAGCGGTGTGCGGGCGAGCGTGCATTTCCTCGCCAACACCTCGGGCCTGTCGGAGCATCTGCCGAAGGCGCTCGCCGGCTTTCTGCGCGAGCATCGCGACGTCGCCATCGACATCGAGGAGCGCGAGAGCACCGACATTGCGGCTGCGATCACCGCGGGCGCCGCCGACCTCGGATTTGCCGCCGAGCACGCGCTGCCCGACCACATCGAGCGGTTCTCCTTCAGCGAGGATCGCCTGACGCTGGTGACGTCGCGGCGCGGCCCGTTCGCCGGGCGCCGCCAGATCGATTTCCAGGAGGCGGGGGCCTGCGACTTCGTCGGGCTGACCAGCGCCACCGCGCTGCAGATGCACATCTCGAAGCACGCGGCCCGGCTCGGCATGCGGCCGCATTTCCGCGCCCGCCTGCGCGACTTCGACGCGATCTGCCAGCTCGTCGCCGCCGATGTCGGCGTAGCCCTCGTGCCCGAAGCCGCCGCCCGCCGCTGCGCCAAACTGATGCCGCTCGCCATAGTCCGCCTGCGCGACGCCTTCGCCAGTCGCCGCCTCGTGATCTGCGCGCGCAGCTTCAAGACACTGCCGCGACCGGCCAAGATGCTGGTGGAGCATTTAAGGGCCGCGGCGGTGTGACGGGGCGCTGCTCTGACGCTCCCCTGGAGCGCTCACTCGCGTCAGCGCGCAATGGCGCCATCATTGGAGGCTCTCGGAGATTGTGCCGGCGTCGCTGGAGCGCGACATTTTTGCCATCGACGGCCGATTCCAGCGACCGGTTCCCGTTGCGAGGTTGTGCCGAGTTTTGAGCGGTTTTCGGAAGCCGGCGGGCGTTCAGGCGAAGGATTCGCGCGTGGCCACAACTGGCAACATGGAGTACAACGCCTGCTAGTTTCAGGAATTGCCTCTGTCGCTGTTAAGCTTTAAATTTCCCGCAACTCGCCTTGTCGAAAACGGGCGCCGCCCGGCGCTCGCGAGAGCCGAATGTGGATTGCAACCGACGGGGCCCGCCTTACCGAACTTGAGGCCTGCCCTTATTAATGGCGAGACAAGTAATCCGGTTAATGGCGAGACAAGTAATCCGGCCGTGAGCAAGACCGACAGCGCGAGAGACGATGCCGCCGGCGCGAGCTGCAGCGAAGAACCGGATGGAAACGAACGATGACCGACGACAAGACCAAATTGCTGAGATCGCTGACGATCGATCGCAGCGCTAACAAGGCGGAGGGATCGAGTAGCCGCCGGTTGCCAATCTCGGCGGCGATCGTCGCCTGCGTCGTCGCATTCGCCGCCTTTGCCGCCTTTGCCGCTTTCGAATTTCGCAGACAAGATCCGCCGAAGGAGACCGCATCGCAGATCGCGTCCGCCCCGCAGCCCGAGACGCCACAGCCCGAACGAACTACAACGAATAACAAGGCGGCGGGCAGTCTTGCGGCCTCCGGCTATGTGGTGGCGCGCCGCAAGGCAACCGTTGCCGCCGAGATCACCGGAAAAGTGGTCGAGGTCTTCATCGACGAAGGCATGACGGTGAACGACGGTCAGGTCGTCGCGCGCCTCGATAGCGTGCTTGCCGAAAAGGATTATGAGCTGGCCCGCTCGCGGGTCGAGACGGCCGATGCCGCGGTGGCCGCGATCACCGCGGATCTGGAGGATGCGACCCGGATCATGTCGCGGGTGCAAACACTGTCGCAAAAGAATTTCGCCACCGAGGCCGATCTGACCAAGGCACAGGCCCGGGTCGGCGTGCTCAGCGCGCAATTGCGCCAGGCCAAGTCGCAATTCGAGACCGCCACGATCGACGCCAAGCGCAGCGGCTCGATGCTTGACAAGCATCAAATTCGAGCGCCGTTCGCCGGCGTCGTCATCGACCGTAGCGCACAGCCGGGCGAGATGATTTCGCCGATGTCAGTCGGCGGCTATACGCGCACCGGTATCTGCACGATCGTCGACATGGATTCGATCGAAATCGAGGTCGACGTCAACGAAGCCTTCATCGGTCGGGTCGTCCCCGGCGGCGCCGTGAGCGCGATTCTGGATGCCTATCCGGACTGGACCATTCCGGCCTCGGTGATCGCGATCGTGCCGACGGCGAACCGCGAGAAGGCCACGGTGAAGGTCCGCATCCGCTTCGACAAGAAGGACCCGCGCATCCTGCCCGACATGGCGGTCAAGGTGAATTTCCTCGTGGACGCCAAAGGAAAGGGTGCTGCTGAAGCCACCGCCGCGAACTAACCCCCCAAGCCGGATTCCTTGAGAAGGAGACGAGCGTGACAGCCGAGCATCCGATGATTCGCCTGACCGGCGTAGCTAAACGTTTCACCAAGGGAAAGGAGACGATCTCGATCTTCGATCATCTCGACCTTAGGATCCCCCGCGGCGACTTCATTGCCGTCATGGGGCCGTCCGGTTCAGGCAAGACCACGCTGCTCAACCTGCTGGGCGGCATCGACCGCGCAGACGCCGGCGAGATCGCGGTTGCCGACCAGCGCATCGATGGTCTTTCCGAGGGCGAACTTGCCACCTGGCGCGCCGCCAATATCGGCTTCATCTTCCAGTTCTACAATCTGATGCCGATGCTGACCGCGGCGCAGAATGTCGAACTGCCGCTGTTGCTCACCAGGTTGAACCGCAAAGAGCGCGCCGAGCGCGTTCACACCGCTCTTTCCGTGGTCAGCCTCGCCGATCGCACCAAGCACCGTCCGCGCGAAATGTCGGGCGGCCAGCAGCAGCGCGTGGCGATTGCGCGCGCCATCGTCTCCGATCCGAACCTCTTGCTATGCGACGAACCAACCGGCGATCTCGACCGGCAGTCCGCCGACGAGATCCTTTCGATCCTGCAACTGCTCAATGGCGAACTCGGCAAGACCATCGTGATGGTGACGCACGATCCTGCCGCGGCAAACTATGCCAAGCGCGTCCTGCATCTCGACAAGGGCCGTTTCGTCGAACGGGAGCTGGCCGCGTGAACGATTTCGACCTGGTCCGGAAAAACCTGTTTCGCCGCAAATTGCGCGCCAGCCTGATGATCGTGTCGATTCTGATCGCCTTCATGATCTTCGGTGTGCTCGCCGGATTTTACCGCGCCTTTACCGCCGGCGAGGATCGCGCCGCGGCGGACCGGATGATTACCGTCAACAAGATCAACTTCACCCAGCCGATGCCGATCGCCTACTTCAATCGCGTCCGTGCGGTAGAGGGCGTGCGGCAGGTGACCTTCGCCAACTGGTTCGGCGGCTATTATCAGGACCCGAAGAACTTCATCATGGCGCTCGCGATCGAGCCGAATACCTACTTCGACGTCTACCGCAGCGAATTCGAGGTTCCACCCGAACAGCTTCAGGCCTTCATGCGGGACCGCGGCAGCGCGGTGGTCGGCGAAAAGCTGGCGCAGAAGTGGGGTTGGAAGATCGGCGATCGCATCCCGCTTAACAGCAACATCTTCAGCCAGAAGAGCGGCGGCCACACCTGGGATCTCGCCATTGCCGGCATCGTCAAGGGCAAGGCCGAGCACATCGATACTAACTTCCTCCTGTTTCAGTACGCCTATTTCGACGAGACCCGCAGTTTCGGCAAGGACACCATCGGCTGGATGATCCTTCAGACGACCTCGCCTGAAAACAACGATCGGGTGGCTAAGGCAATCGACGCGATGTTCGCCAATTCCAGCGCCGAGACCTCGACCGATACCGAAAAGGCGTTCGGCAAGGCCTTCGCGGCTCAGTTCGGCAACATCGCGCTGATCGTATTGCTGGTGGTCGGCGCCGCCTTCGTCACCATCCTGATGATCGTCGGCAACACGATGGCGCTGTCGATCCGGGAGCGCACGCGTGAGATCGGCGTACTGAAGACCCTCGGCTTTTCTGGCCCGCGCATCCTCGCGATGGTGCTGGGCGAGTCCGTGCTGCTGGCGCTGCTCGGCGGCATTCCCGGAATGGCGATTGCGGGGCTGATTGCGATGGCGCTCCGCAACAGCCTCGCCAACGTCGCGCCCGCTTTTTCGGTATCGCCAACGATCGCGCTACAAGGATTGGCACTGATGATCGCGCTTGGGCTGATCACCGGAATCATTCCGGCGCTCAACGCCATGCGGCTCAAGATTGCAACCGCGCTCGGACGGGGGTAGGCATGCGTTCGCTTTGGCTTCAAGTCGCGGCGGTTACCGCCATCAATCTCAAGAGCATTGGACAGCGGCGCTGGCTCTCCCTCTCGACCGTGATCGCGATCGCCCTGGTGGTGATCGTGCTGCTCGCGTTCCTGGCGATGGCCAACGGCTTCCAGCGCACCATCGCGGGGTCCGGGGCCGACGACATCGCCATCGTGCTGCGGGCCGGCTCGCAGGCCGAGATCAACAGCACGGTGAGCCGCGACCAGGTGCGGCTGATCGAGGACGGTCCCGGCATCGCCCGCGGTAGCGACGGCAAGCCCCTGATCTCGCCGGAACTCTATCTCGTGGTCGACGGCATCAAGCGTTCGACCAAGACCAAGGCGAACCTTCCGCTGCGCGGAATCGGTGAACAGGGGACGAACTTACGCAAGGACATTGCCATCACCGCAGGCCGCATGTTCAACCGAGGCAGCAATGAGGTCGTGGTCGGCAAGGCATTGTTGCGCGAGTTCGAGGGATTCGACGTCGGCTCCACCGTGTCGTTCGGCGCCTCGCGCTGGACCGTCGTCGGTGTGTTCGAGGCCGGGGGCAGCGTGTTCGAATCCGAGATATGGGCCGACCTTAATGTTGTGCAGAGCCTGTTCAACCGCAACAACGTCGTGCAAACCGTGCGCGCGCGCCTCACCGGGCCGGCCGCACTCAACGAGCTCAAGAGCTACAGCGACAACGATCCGCGGCTGAAGCTCGATGTCAAATCCGAAGCAGCCTACTTCGCCGAGCAGGCCTCGCAGACCTCCGACCTGATTCAGAAGCTCGGCTGGCCGCTGGCGATCGCGATGGCCCTGGGCGCGGTCGCCGGCGCGCTTAACACGATGTATTCGTCGGTCGCAGCCCGCGCGACAGAAATCGCAACGCTGCGCGCCATCGGCTTCGGCGGCTTCCCCGCCTTTGTCGGCACGCTCGCCGAGTCGCTTTTGCTCGCCGTTATCGGCGGCCTGCTGGGCGCCGCCACGACCTATCTGATTTTCGACGGCGTCACGGCGTCTACCCTTGGCGGCAACTTTACGCAGGTGGTGTTCGACTTCAAGCTTAGTCCCTGGCTGATCGCCGAGGGCGTCGCGCTTGCACTGATCGTGGGCCTGATCGGTGGATTGTTTCCGGCTGTCCGGGCCGCTCGATTGCCGATCGTCGAAGGCTTATACGCGCGCTGAGCTGGCCCTCATCGCTCGCGCCCGCAGTGAAGAGCTTTCGCGACTTCACGTGGCGCCTTGCGCGTGGCCTTTGCGACCGCGTTCTGGCGGATGCGAGCCCCGGAAACAGAAACGGGATCGCGAGGAGGCGCTTGCGCCAGTTTCTCATCAAGCCCCGCGCATCGCTTATCCGTTGAGCAGTTTCATTGCTTCTTCGTGGACCCGCGCGTCACCGGCGGCGATGATGCGGCCGCCGCCCTGGGCCGGCTTGCCCTCCCAGGTGGTGACGACGCCGCCGGCGCCGGTCACGATCGGGATCAGCGCTGCGATGTCATAGGGCTTCAGCTCGGTCTCGACCACGAGATCGACGTGGCCGGCGGCCAGCATGCAATAGGAGTAGCAATCGCCGCCATAGCGCGACAGCCGCGCGCCCTGCTCAATGCGGCCGAAGATGGCGCGATCGTGCTCGTTCATCAGCAGCGGGCTGGTGGTGTAGGTCGTCGCCTCGCTGAGCGAGGCACAGCGGCGGACCTGGAGCCGGCGCTCGCCGGAGGGACCCTTATAATGGGCCGAGCCGTTGTCGCCGGAAAAGCGCTCGCCGATGAAGGGCTGGTGCATCATGCCGTACACCGGCGCTCCCTTGTGCAAGAGCGCTATCAGAGTGCCCCAGATCGGAAAGCCGCCGATGAAGGACTTCGTGCCATCGATGGGATCGAGCACCCAGACATACTCCGAATCCTCGCGCTCGCTGCCGAATTCCTCGCCGATGATGCCGTGCTGGGGGAAGTTGGCCTTGATCAGCCGCCGCATCACCGCTTCAGCGGCGCGGTCGGCCTCCGTCACGGGGTCGAAATCCTTGGTCTTGCTCTTGTCGTCAATCGACAGCGAGGTGCGGAAGAACGGCAGGATGGTTTCGCCGGACGCAGTGGCGAGCCGTCCGATGAAGGCGGAGAAGTCGATCACCGTCACGGCGTCTCCTCAAAACGAAAGTCGGGTGAAGCTTCGCATCTGCCTACCTCAATTCGCCTGTGACGGGCAGCGCTGTCTTGATTTGCTCCCTGGTATTTTGGATGCCGCACCATGTTTGTCTCAGCGGAGCCATAGGCTGGCCAAATATCGATCATCGAGTTGAATGCTTAGTTCCAGGCTTGCCTCGTTCGTATGCAAATGACAATCAACCCATTGAAATTCCTTATCAAAGGAACTGAATCTGGGTTTCTCTGGAAGCAACCGAGCCATGTGTGTTTTGCATGGGAAACCGCTCAAAAGCCCTTGCACTTTGTGCGGCGCGGCCGCATATTGTTGCGGTGCGGTAGCGCTCTGCGTTACCGCTGCCCTCCTTGGGCGTTTCCTCCCTAGACTTGGGCCGCTTGTTCATAACAAGCGGCCCTTTTTTCTTGCGGCCTTCGTCTTCACTTCAAGCGCACGAAAACGCCAAGCGAAGATTCCGCGCTCGATCCGCTTGGGCCTGTTGCCCGTGTCCGGTCGTGATCCGCGACTTGATCGCGCGGCGAAGCTTGCGCCTATTCGGCCGCGGCCTGGAACGGGCCGAGATCGCCAAACGGGATCGTCGTCGCCAGAACGTCGGCAAGCACCGCGAAATCGGACGCGACCTGAGCGAAGCGCGGGCTGCGCTCGCGCCGCCGCTCGTCCATGTAGATCGCACGGTTCAGCTCGAGCTGGACGGCATGCAGGCCGCTGGCCGGATTGCCGTAGTGCTCGGTAATGAAGCCGCCGGCATAGGGCTTGTTGCGGCCGATCGAATAGCCGAGCCCGCTCATGGTTTCCTCGACCCGGTCCGGCAACAGCGGCGTGCAGCTCGTGCCATAGCGGTCGCCGATCACGATATCGGGCCGGCGCGGCTCGTCACGGGAGACGCCGACCGAGGGCATCGAGTGGCAGTCGACCAGCACCACGGTGCCGAACATCTGGTGCACTTTGTTGATCAGACGGCGCAGCGCGCGGTGGTAGGGCTTGTAGAGCGTCTCGATCCGCGCCAGCGCATCGTCGACCATGATGCGCTCGCGATAGATCTCCTGGCCGTCGCCGACCACGCGCGGGATGGTGCCGAGCCCGCCCGCCACCCGCATCGAGCGGGTATTGGCGAAGCTCGGCAGGCGGCCCGAGAACATCCGCGGGTCGAGCTCATAGGGCTCGCGATTGACGTCGACATAGGAGCGGGGAAAATTGACCCGCACGGTCGGAAAGCCGCGGTCGCTGAGATGGCCGATCAGCTCGTCCATGAAGGAATCTTCCGACCGCCGCAGCGTCGGCAGGTCGATCCGCGAGGTCGTGAGGAATTCGTCCGGGTAGGTCGAGCCGGAATGGGGCGAGTTGAAGATAACCGGCGCGCGCCATTGCGCGGGCTCCACGATCTCGAAGGCTGGCGACGCTTCGCCGACAAACCGGGTCATCTTCTCAGGCTTCGTCCCTTCGCGCCGCAAGATCCGGAAAGATCCGGCAAGATCCGGATCGAATCGATTCGGCCGGTCGAGCGGCTCTTATGTGTCCTCATTGTCCGGAATCGCAACCGCCCTGCCAAGCGAAAAGATGCGATCGGCACTGGAACGTATCTTAACCCTGCGGGGATGGAGGAGGGTGTCTCTGAGCCGCTCGATTGCTTCCAGCCGCATTCGGGTTCACAAGGGGCGCTCGCACAGCTCGCCAAGGGTTTCGCTGAGGGTTAAAGATTTTCACCCGAAATTTACCCTCTGTCGGGCTTAGTGACCGCTGCTGATGCCTTGGGGATTCAACGTTCCTGCCATGCCAAAAATCCTGCTCGCCGAAGACGACAACGACATGCGCCGTTTCCTGGTCAAGGCGCTGGAAAACGCCGGTTTTCAGGTCTCGTCCCATGACAATGGCATGGCCGCCTATCAGCGGTTGCGGGAAGAGCCGTTCGAGATGCTCCTGACCGACATCGTGATGCCGGAGATGGACGGTATCGAGCTCGCCCGCCGGGCCTCGGAACTCGATCCCGACATCAAGATCATGTTCATCACCGGCTTTGCCGCGGTGGCGCTGAACTCGGATTCGGACGCCCCCAAGAACGCCAAGGTGCTGTCCAAACCCGTGCACCTGCGTGAATTGGTGAGCGAAGTGAACAAGATGCTGGCCGCCTAAATCCGCCTGTTCCGTCCTTGCGCCGGCTCTCCTGAGCCGTTATAGGGACCCCACCCGATCTAGACGATCTCTAGGGCACGTAGCTCAGCGGGAGAGCACTACCTTGACATGGTAGGGGTCACAGGTTCGATCCCTGTCGTGCCCACCATCCTTCGCTCGCGATAGCCGAGAGAAGGATGCCGCGCCGAAGCCCAACGGGCTCAGGCGGGCTTGTCGCCGCGAGCTACGGCGCGGCAAGCCACGATCCAGGCAATTTCGATGCGAAGCGTGTCCGGCGTAGCTCGCAGAGCGTAGACGGACTGGCGCGTCTTGCTCACTGGAACACCCACACGCGCTCCGGCATTGGTTCGCCGTGCCGAAAACTTTCAAGAGCGGCGATCACGTCAGCTGGAATTCCGAGGCCGGCCGGGTGCGCGGCCATATCCTGCGCGTGCACACCAAAGACGTCGAGTACAAGGGCTACGTCCACCATGCCAGCCCGGACGATCCGCAATACGAGATCAAAAGCGACAAGACCGATCACGTCGCCTTGCATAAGGGCCGTACGCTGCGCTTGCTGCGGAACTGACGGGCCGCGGGCAATCTGACAGCTGGGGCGTCTCATGGCTCACCCGTTCTTCACGATCGGCCACGGCACACGTCCGATCGGTGAATTCGTCGCATTGTTGCAGGGCGCCTCCGTCACGTTTGTCGCCGACGTTCGCGCGGTGCCCCGCTCGCGCACCAATCCCCAATACAACCGCGAGACCCTGCCGCAAACACTTGCGGCCGTTTCGATCGGCTATAAGCATATCGCCTCGCTCGGCGGCCTGCGCAGCCGCAAGCGCGAGGTACCGCACCAGACCAACGCCTTCTGGCAGAACGACAGCTTTCACAATTATGCCGACTACGCCGTAAGCGAGAGCTTTCGCGAGGGGCTCGCGCATCTGCGCGAACTCGGACGGGCGCAGCGATGCGCCATCATGTGCGCCGAGACGGTATGGTGGCGATGCCACCGGCGGATCATCACCGATTACCTGCTCGCCGCCGGCGAGAGCGTGTTTCACATTATGGGACCTGGGAAAATCGAGGAGGCGGCGATGAACTCGGCCGCACGCGTCCTGCCCGGCGGCCGCTTGAGCTACCCAGGCCCGGATCCGTAGCCGCCTGCATTGTCTTCTGTCACCCCTTGACCGCGCCGGCGGTGAGCCCGGAGACGAGATAGCGGCGCACCGCCAGCGAGAAGATCAGCACCGGCGCCATCACCAGCGAGCCGCCGGCGGCGATCTTGCCCCATTCCCAGCCCTCGTAGTTCATGAAATTGACCACAGCGACCGGCGCGGTGCGCGCATTGGTGCGGGTCAGGATCAACGCGAAGAAGAAGTCGTTCCAGGCATAGAGGAAGCAGAGGATCGCGGTCGCGGCGATGCCCGGCGTCACCATCGGCAGCACGATTTTCGTGAACACCGTGCGCGTCCGCGCGCCGTCGACAAGGGCTGCTTCCTCCAGTGAGACCGGAATGGTGTCAAAGAACGGCTGCATCATCCAGATCACCAGCGGCAGGTTGAAGCTGGTGTAGACCAGCACCAGACCGGTAATGGTGTCGAGCAGCCCGATCCAGCGGTAGAACAGGAAGAATGGAATCGTGAACGCGATCGGCGGCGCCATGCGCGTCACCAGGATGGCAAAGCCGAGCGCGTGCTTGCCGCGCCCGGCCCAGCGCGACAGCGCGTAGGCCGCGGGCACGCCGAGCAGCAGCGCAAGCGCGGTCGAGAGCGAGGCGCTGAGCAGACTGTTGACGAAGGACGCCGAGAACGCGCTGTGCCACAGCGAGATATAGTTTTCGAGCGTCGGCGTGAACAGCAGGGGCGGCGGGAATTGCAGGATCTGGTCGTTGGATTTGAAGCTCATCTGCAACAGCCACAGGAACGGCGAGAGCAGGACGAGCAGCGTTGCAATGATCGCGACCAGCCGGCCGGGTGTGGCGCGGCGTCCAAGGCGTCCGCTCATGCCATCGCCTCCCAGCGCCGGCCCATCCAGACCAAGCCAAGGCTGATGCCGGCAACGAGCAGCAGCATCACCACAGTCACGGCGCTGGAATAGCCGATCTCGTTGGTGTCGAAGGCGAGGAGGTAGGCATAGTAGTTCGTGACCTCGGTGAGCGTGCCCGGCCCACCGCCGGTCAGGAGGAAGATCAGCGGGAACGCCTTCACGCTGTCGATCAGGCGGAACATGCCTGATATCACCAGGATCGGCATGATGAAGGGCAGGGTGACGTACCAGAAGATCTGCAGGCGGCTCGCGCCGTCAACGAGGGCGGCTTCCGAATATTCGTCCGGAATGGTCTGCAGCGCCGCCAGCACCATTAGGAAGGTGAAGGGCAGCCACTCCCAGGTGTCGGCGATGATGATCGCGGTCAGCGCGAAATCGACGCTCGAGGTCAACGCCGGCATCGCGACATGTAGGGCTTGCGCGGCGTCGTAGAGCGGGCTGATGTCGGGCGTGTAGATCAGCTTCCAGATCACGGCGACGACGATCGGGGGCAGCACCATCGGAATCAGGAAAGAAGGTGCGCGCGAATTCGACGAAGCGCGACGGGATGTTGAGTAGCAGTGCCAGCGCCATGCCGAGCAGGACCTGGAACAGGACGCCCCAGAACGAGAGCCTGGCCTGGACCAGCAGCGAGTTGATTGTGCATCCAATTCTCTGTGCGGTGTCGCTTGGTATGCTCGTGCATGCGTTGTGGTGCCGGTGTGACAGAAGTCGCAAGCCCTAAGTCGTGCAGCTATCCCAGTTCAGTGTTCGCGAGCTGTGATACCTTCCACTTCTCAGTAGCCACGATGACCTTACTGAAGTCGCGGGGCGAGCCGCCCGTCATCAAGTGAGCGGGACAAAATCGTGCTCGCCCATGCCCTGCAGGACCAGAAATACGGCCGAGATGTCACCGGCGTTAGCGATCAGGTGAGGACGTCCCGGACGAACAGAATAGGTCATACCGACCGTCAGGCACACCTCTTCTTCGGGCTCTCGCGCAAGAACACGTATCGCTCCGCTGATGATGTAGAATGTATCCTGCGCTTCCGTGTGGTAGTGCCAAGGTATCGTTTGGGTCGGACTGATCTGCATCTCTGCGATCCGGAAACCGGGCCGAGCGGCGTGAAGGGCGCGACGTTCAACTTCATATGTCCGGAGTGGGGCGTTCAGCGGCTGCATGTGAACTCTCTCCAATTCTGCGCAACATGCGGAGGCTAACCTCATTCCGGCTTGATATTGGCCAACCGGATCACTCTGCCCCACTTCTCGGTTTCGTCGGCAATTATCTTGCCGAAATCGGCGGGAGAGCCGCTAAGTGCGGTGCCATCCAGGTGCGTAAGCCGTGCCTTGAAATCGGGATCAGCGAGTGCGGCGTTGATCTCCTTGTTGAGCTTGTCGATGATCTCGATGGGCGTGTTCCTGGGCGCTCCGAGACCAAAGATCGAGCTTGCCTCATAACCCGCGACGAACTCGCCTATCGTCGGGATTTCCGGCAGCGCCTCCGAGCGCGTTGCCGTCGTTATCCCGAGCGCGCGCAGCTTGCCGGCCCCGATATACCCAACCAATATGGCAAGGTTCGTGAAGAGGACCTGCACCTGACCACCGAGTAGATCGGTGAGCGCGGGCGCCACGCCGCGATAGGGCACATGCTGGATGTCGAGGCCGCCGGCCTCTTGCTTGAATAGCTCGGCGGTGATGTGGGTGATCCCGCCGACGCCGCCCGACCCGTAGAAGAGCTTGCCCGGGTGCGCCTTGGCATGGTCGATGAACTCGGGAAGCGTCTTGGCCGGTACCGAGGGATGGACCACCATGACGAGGGCACCGCGGATCAAACCAGCCACAGGCGCAATGTCCCGAATGAAATCGAACTCGAGCTTTTCGTACAGCGTGGTGTTGATCGCGTTTGGCGTGCCGACGAGGAGGAGCGTGAGGCCGTCTGGCGCTGCGCGCACGACCGCCTCGGTAGCGATATTGCTACCGGCGCCCGGCCGGTTCTCGATGACGAATGGCCGGCCGAGCCGCTCCGACAACCACTGTCCGATCAGACGCGCGAGGATGTCATTCGGGCCGCCAGCGGCAAAGCCGACAATAATATGCACCGGCCGCGAGGGATAAGAATACGCCCAAGCGACCGATGAGAGCGTGGGGAGCGCAGCAGCACCCGCTGCAAGGTGGAGAAGTTGGCGTCGGGAATGTGTCACTAGCTTGCTCCTCCCGTGCCACCTATACCCGGCCCGCTCCTGAAGCGCCAACATAGTTGATGCCGCCATACCTGCATAAGGCTATTATCTGATGAGATCATCTCAAACCGGAAATGGGTGGCCTCATGCAGATGAGCGATCGCATCGGAAGCCGCATGAAACTGCAGGATCTGCACGTCCTCATGGCGGTGGTGCAGGCCGGCAGCATGGGCAAGGCAGCGCTCATCTTAAATACGACTCAGCCAAATGTTTCGAGAGCAATCGGCGATCTCGAGCATACGCTCGGCGTCCGCCTGCTCGACCGCCATCAGCGAGGAGTTGAGCCGACGGAATGCGGCCGCGCGTTGCTGAATTGTGGAACGGCGGTCTTTGATGATCTTCGTCAGGGCGTGAGGCACATCGAATGTCTTGCCGATCCGAGCGCTGGGGAAGTGCGAATTGGCAGCACCGCGTTCTTGGCCGCAAGCTTCGTTTCCGCGCTGATAGATCGGCTCTCGCGGCGCTATCCGCGGATCGCATTTCATCTCGTAACCGGATATATAGAGCCACTGCACCAGGAGCTGAGCGAGCGCAAGGTTGATCTGTTAATCGTGCGAAGTCCCGGCCCGCATCCTGACGAGCGGCTGGACTTCGAGTTTCTTTTTGATGATCGCTATGTCGTAGCGGCGGGTGCAAAAAATCCATGGGCCCGGCGGCGCAAGATCCAAATCTCCGATCTGGCAAGGGAGCGTTGGGTCCTGCCACCACCCGAAAGCGTGATCGGATCAATCATAGCGGAAACCTTTCGTGCCAGCGGGCTTGATTACCCCCGTGCGACAGTAGTCACTGATTCCCCTCACACGCGGGTTAGCCTTTTGGAAACAGGGCGGTTTATTACGGTTTTCCCGGCTTCGGCACTGAGGCTTCTCACCAGGGGCGCGGCGCTCAAGGTTTTGCCCGTTGAACTGCCAATGGCCCGACGGCCAAACGGAATCGTTACCCTAAGAGATCGCGCCCTCAGCCCGGTCGCGCAGCTCTTCATTGACAGCGCCCGTGAGTTCGCAAAGCCGATGGCGAAACGAAAATGACAGACGGCATCTCCTTTTTGGCCCTTCGCGGATCAACGATAACGTCGTCTGTCGCACCGCTGCTAGCGACTCGGTTTCCTTCAAAGCAAAGGATTGCCCGAGGGGCAAACCTGCGCGATTGACCCGAATGTATGGTCCGGCCGCGCGTTGCAAGAGGTTTCGTCAACCTGGCAGATGCGGTCTTGCATCAATGTATCCGGCCTCTGATTGGAGCGTGTTGTGCTCCGGGCCATCATGGATATCAGCGCGCATTCGAGCTGATTAGCGGACAGGCCTCGAAGGGGCCATTCGGGTCACCAGTGTTCGCATGCGCCGGGAAGACCGATTCTCCATCGTCGTCTCAATCCTCTCGCAGACCTCGGCGGGTAAGGGATGTTGGTTACGTCATCGATAGCTCCTCACTTCGCACTGTTCCTTTGTTCGTGCCTGGCGGTCGTTCCTTCGTCCCGGCCTGCGCGCGCAGACGCGCCGCGCGCAAGGGCCGTCAAGGCCGGCCGTCGTGCTGT
>NZ_JADPKQ010000006.1:0-5980 GCF_023074015.1 Bradyrhizobium sp. 142 | reverse complement strand
CTCAAGCCGGTGCCCGAACAGAAAATGATGCGGGTCGGTGATCGTGACGTGAGACACGACCCGTTCCAAAATAGGGGTACTCTGTCGTGTTCGGCGATCCGACCTTCGCCGACGC
Organism: Bradyrhizobium sp. 142; assembly: GCF_023074015.1. Classification (NCBI taxonomy): domain Bacteria; kingdom Pseudomonadati; phylum Pseudomonadota; class Alphaproteobacteria; order Hyphomicrobiales; family Nitrobacteraceae; genus Bradyrhizobium; species Bradyrhizobium sp. 142. Next base: position 5,865 of record NZ_JADPKQ010000006.1, on the reverse strand, counting down.
TATCCTCGACCGCCTCGTGCATAACGCCCATCGTCTTGCGCTCGATGGGCCATCGATGCGCGATCCCAAGACGGCCAAGTCGGATACCTCAGCGCCGGGGCCGAGCGCGGCGGATAGGACGGTCACAAAACCGCCGACAGGAGCGAAAAAATGAACAATGCGCCCTCCGGCCCGCCCATGCGCGGCGCTGCGTTTGACTCGTGGCGGTCACTTCGCGCCGCGCACGGGCTCCACCTATCGCTTGACCCGAACCTCAAATACTGAGATCAGAAAATAAATCCAACGGCGCCATCAAGCTCGTGCGCCGCCCTGGTCGTCATCGACCGGATCACGCGGTCTCCATGCGCCGGTCAGCGTGGTCGCCTTCACCGGTATGCGCAGTCGGGGGGCGTAATCGGCCTGATTATGATGCTGGTGCACTTTGGAATCGGCGCACCCGCTACCGACCGTCGCAGATCGTCGACCGTCCTGCCGATCTGTGCGTTCAGCGTCATTGAGGCCATCGAACACACCTTGTCAGGGACGTCATCTCTTTTCCCGCCCAATGCTGTAGGTCTATTTTGGAAGTACTCGCGATTGGCGAGAGCTTTCTCAGCATCTTGGTGCAGTGTCGGACACTTTATGGGTGGGATGAGCCTGCTGGCGTTGAGGTGGAACTCAGAAGGCGCCGGGCATTTTCGATGAACGAGCCATCGGCTGGATCCGCGTATCCTCCGATTTCAAGCTCGCCACTTGGGTATCGCAGAGGGATTACCGCCGTTTTTCGTCTCCGGATGCACGGCTTCATAGTCCGCCTTCCGCTTAGCGATCAGCTTCGCCCGTTGCGCCCGCGTCAGATCGCGGCGGATCAAGCTTTGAGATGGACGATGCAAAGGGATCGAAGCATCGAAATTTTCCGAGACTAGGAACGCAATTCGGAGCCGCGAGGTTCTTCCTCTTAGAGGCTAATGGAATGCGGAGTTTCTTCCATGGCTACTCAGATCGTTATGGACCACGCAGGTGACAGCAGGCATTTCTTTGAACAAACCGATCTGAGGGGGCTCGCCGAGGCTGAGCGTCGGTTTAAGCAGCTTATTAATCAGGGATTTACTGCCGCCACCCGGAAGGCGGGCAGCGATCTAAGGATCACACGGTCATTTGATCCCACTGCGGATGAGACGCTATTCTATCCGCGCCTCGTCGGCGGCTAAGCCTCGCGACGCGACAATGTTTCTGTTCAACCGCAGCGACGCTAATGATGCGCGGTTGCGTGCCCTGCGTGAGCTTTATCGGAGCTTCATCGAGCAGAACGGCCCGGACGCACGCGGGCGGCGGCTTCTGCGGGAATGGTTGTCCCCAGAGCAGCGAACGCAATTTGATGCCGATGGTTATTTCGAAGTGACAGGCTCTCACACGGGGCGGCGATATCGAATTCTCCAAGGGACGGTGAGCAACGTTTTGGAGCTCGACGAAAAAGGACAGCCTAAGATCGGGTGGTGTTTCGTTCCCGAACCTACCTTGGTAGCTGGCGATGTGATGCTCGCCCAGAAGATCGCGCTCGAAACTGACGAAGCTGCAGTGCTCGCGCTTGCCCACCGGTTTTCTCCGAGACTGCCCTCCCTGCCCCGAGTTGTGCGGCGTGCTTACTAGGCCGCTCACGGGCGGGGCCGCCGCTTGTGATGGCGGCGGCCCCCTTGCCGCGAAGGCGGCGTTTACCCGATACATCGGCACCTCCGCGACTACAGGTAACCTCACGACGTAGCGATCACTGTCTGCAATGCAATCTACTTGTTAGCCTTTCCGGGCGCGCGGTGTGATCCTCTCGTGATGGTCGCCACATCTGTCATTATTCGGCTGAACGCTTCACGCAACTGGTCCGCGTGAGCAGGGCTCTCTGGTTCACTGAGATATGCAATCTTGATCAGCAGCCTGTTCAACAGATGCGTAACCCGAGATTGTCAGAGTGCCGGCTTCGCAGAACAGCATCTGTCGTCGCACGTCCACGAGGTCGAGCGTTTCGTTTTTTGACGGCCTCTTCAAAATCAAACTCGCGCGCGTGGCCGGGCAAACGAACACGCCACGCCGAATATGATAGAGCGACGGCTTCGCCTGGGTCGACCCGGACGGGACAATGTCCGGTACACAAAGGCTAGCAATCTGGGGCGCCGCCGTAATCTAAGTCGCCAATTAAGCTTGATGTCGCAACGGCAGGTTAATTCCGGAACTCCAGCGACGGCTGAACGCGACCGGCGAGTTCGCGCGCTTGGATCGATATTTTGATCGCGAGCCGGCATAAGTTTTTAAATGTTTGCCGGCCGAAGCGGCCGCCGCTGCGCGCCAAGTTAGTGAGCATCTCTCAAGAGGCCGCGGCCGGTGATCGTCACCACCTGCGCGAGTGCAGAGCGTTCACATCCGAGATGCCGTCGATCGCGATCAGTCACTTCGCCATTGATGACGAGGTGCTTCCGTCCGTTCTTCAGCGCCCGCCCTTATCCGTCGGATTCGGCGGGCATAGAAGGTGGCGAAGCTGAAACGGCCGTTCTCCAAATGATTGAGGATGATCGATGTGATCAAAAACCCCGATATAACGAAGAAGATATCGACACCGACAAAGCCACTTCGAAGGGTGTCGGGGAACCCGTGAAAAATCACGACGGACATTACGGCAATGGCGCGAAGACCGTCGATGTCGCGGCTTAATCGACGCGCAAACTCGTTTTGCCGCCGCCCCGTCTCTCGACGTGTGCATCTGTTTTCCACACAATCCCAGGTTACACAAGCGCAACCCTAAGCAGATTTCCCCAGACGGGATGGATTTTTGACCAAATCAGTGGTGGCGATCGAGGTCCGCTCTAAACTGGAAACCTAGTCGAGATCGCCATAACATAGCCAACAGCGCCGTCCCAAACCAAAGCCACTGCGAACGCCAGGAATCCGGCTCTAACTCGTTCATTTCCCCTTCGCCCTCAACCCAGCTCGACCAGCCCTGCCCGCAACCGTAGGGCGAGCGCAAGGGGGAAGGCATCAAGTGTTCACTGCTGCGCAGGACGGTCACCGCTCTTCGGGCGAGCCGCCTCTTTGGCTCGCTCAGCCATCCACTTTTCGTACCTAGGAGTGCCTGGTCGTGGCGGCGCATCAGGACGCAAGCCTCCCAACCACTGGGCATGTCAGCCAGATGCGCGCCTATGGCTGCGTTAACCCCACCTGCATCGGGGTTGCTCGCGCAGCCGGACAACGTGATGGCGGCCAGGCATGGCCATATGGGCCTGAACATCCCGCTCCTGTAAGTGCCAATTGTGTTCAAAGGAGCAGTGTGGTGTTCAGAGGAGGGCGAGCGCAATGGCCCGTCATTCGAAATGATGGCGCCTGCGGCGGGCTCCCGCTCGACGCCTAGCGGAAATCAGCGCCCGGATGCCGTAACCAACGATGACACCGATGATGAACGCGGCCGCCACGATCCAAGGTGCAGAGAACCACTCCATACCAGCGGAATTCGGTAACTGGCTGTAACGTTCCTTAGGTGCGTGCCGCGCGCGCCGAAAGGGGATGGATGTTGCGAGGAGTCCGTCGCCATTAGTGCAGGACCCGGGCTGCCTCTGCGCGCCGGACTCTCTCTCTCAGGTCCTCGAGCTCCTGGAGCATTTTGAGGAGATCGGGCAGACCGCGCGTTGGCTTCAAAATTCTGGCCTTTTGTCGCATCGCTCAACGCCTCCATGGCAGGCTGACGGCGAGCGACATTGAGGCGCACACAAGCAAATTTTCCCCTGCACGGGGAATTGGTTTTTTAACCAAATTATTACGGGTGGATGCTCGCGGAGCCTCAGAAACTCTCGCTGCGACCTCTCGCCGGGGATTCACGCTGCATCCGCGTGGGCGGGCCGTGTGCGCTTGCCGGCCCTATCACCCGCCGGAAAGAACTACCGCGCCCATTTGCCGTGGGCTGCGACGCGGAGGCAGTAGCCGAATTCAATTAAGGTAGATCATCGGACACGCGACGGGCAGCAGTGCGGTGCGGTGCGGTTCGCGATGCCGCCAACGAAATTGATTGGAAGCTCGCGACGACGCAGCCCACGACGCTGGCCGGGGTGGTCGCCGTGCTGCGCCTCGCAAAGCTGACGAGGATGAGGGCGGAGACTGGCCGAATACCGACGCGATCGGCCGGGAGGGCTGGCACTATCAGCTCCGAGCGCCCATGGCTTCGGCGCTCGAGATCGTCATTCGGCGGGAGGTGCAGGCATCAGAACTGTCGGCCCGGCGAGCGGTTGGCGCCCTCCCGACAGCGCCCATCTCATGGACTTCCCCGTTACCGGTCGACAGCGGGCCGGTAGGCAGCGCAATCCTCTGCGTCGCCGGTGTAACCGGATTTCTCTTGCCGTGATGGTCGCGGGCAGACTCCGGCGAAACGAACCGCTGGGCTAACCGGTCCACCCTGTCGACGAGCTCCGCAAGGGCGCTTTGGCTGCTCGTCAGCTCGCCGATGAGCTCAAGCGGATCGCTTAACAGCACAGCGATTGCTTGCCGCGATGACGCGCCGGCGCCGAACGCACCGAAAGCGCAACCGACAGCGTCTGGCAGCACATGCCCGCCGGCTGAGGCGGTAAACGAGCGCTCCGCCGGTTCGCGCTGGCGGGCCTATCACCTTATACTCGAAAGCGACGCCTTCGGATCAATGTTGTGTCAGTTCTTCTTCGATTTCCTGACCATGCAGATGATCGATCACTTTTGGGATTAGCAAAAATCCCGGATACTCGTGGGTCTGCACAGGATCGATGAGGTTCAGCCGATAAATTGCGTTCTGGGGGTTACACACCCAAGTCTGAGGCCAGCTAATTTCATTGCGCTAGCTGCTGGAAAGGGACTCAAGCGCTGGCGCAAACCGTTCAGAAAACGTCGCGGCTCTCGCATCCCGAGCTGCTGAAAGGGAGGCCGAGATCAGAACGTGAAAACCTGCGGAGGCTACCGCGAGTAAAACGGCGCCTAAAGATTTCGCATTCCTCGCTCCTATAGGTGCCTTGAGAACGTAGAACGGTTTTGTTTCCGCATCGCTTCGTGGTTCTGAAAAACGGTTTCGCTGAACGAGGTCGCTTTTTGGCCGCCTTGATCCGGTCAGGCCGGGTCCGGTCCACTTCGGCCTCAGGCTCGGGCCTCGGAACGCGCGCGAGTTACTGCGGGTCGTGGGGTGACTGGTGGTGTTCTTTGATTTGGAGTTGCAAAGCCGGCGATCGATCGGCTGGTCTGGAGGTGGATCGACCTTCGTCCGCCTTCCTTCCGCTGACGAGGAGACCAATAGAGCCGGCACCGACCAGCAAGGGCCTGCGATCATCAGACAGTGCGGTAATTCCAACAATGCCATCGTTGAGTATTGCGGCACGAGCAAAGGTCAAAAACGCACCCGCGTCAAACTGACTGTCCGTGCTCCGTCCGTCGGGTGGGAGCGGGTTGAGCGAGACTATCGACGGCCGACCTTTCCTCGCTCAGGCGCTGCTCCAAAAATCGGCGTTCAAGGTCCGAGAGATTGGTTTTAAGCAGCCGTCGATATCGGCTGATGTTGCTGGCATGGGCGCGCAGACGGGCGACTTCCTCGTCGGTCATGGTGCCTCCGTATGGATAAAAGAAATCTACAGAGAACGGAAAAGGTACGAATAGCGTTCAACGCGTTTATAAAAGCAAGCTTCGTGCCTAGCCGTTTGATTGTCAATAAGGGCGCCGGTTCACGCTGACGGGCCTCGGCCGTGCGTTGCAAGAGGTTCGTCGATCTGGTGGTAAGCGGTCTTGCATCAATGTATCCGGTCTCTAGTTGGAGCTGTTTTGCTCCGGACCATCATGGATATCAGCGCGCGTGCGACCTCATTAACGGACAGGCCTCGACGGGCCATCCGGGTCACC